>CAYNXE010000235.1:0-3502 GCA_964400995.1 uncultured Odoribacter sp. | reverse complement strand
TAACCAAATCTATTACAAACCTATGAAAAAAAATCAGGAATTTGATGTCGGAAAAAATTCCGGCGTAGTTCGAAAGATGTGTTTAACCATGAAACTCTTGTTTGTTTTTCTGGTAATGGGCTTTACCACAGTCTGCGCAAACACTTTTTCGCAAATTAAGGTAAACATTTCAGCAAAAGAATCCTCTTTAATCGAAGTGTTTGAAAAATTAAGCGACCAAACCGGACTGCATTTCGCATACAGTAGCGACATTCTGCGCCGAGCCGGAAAGATAAACATCGATATGCAGAACCAGGATCTGTCGGATGTGCTGAAAGAATGCCTGAAAAACACAGACCTGTGGTATCGGCTGGAGGACGACATCGTGGTTGTTTCCCCGAAATTTGAACGGCAAACTGAATCAACCCAAGAAATTGTCCTGACAGGTACGGTCAAAGAGCATACGGGAGATATCCTGCCGGGAGTAACCGTCATGGTAAAAGGAACGAAATTAGGAACGACCACCGACAGCCAGGGACGTTTCAAGATAGCCCTGCCCCAAATGGAGAAAATCGTGCTGGTCTTTTCTTTCATCGGTATGCAAACAACCGAATTCACGGTCAAAGATCCCCAGCAAGCCATTGAAATCGTATTGCAGGAAGATGCCGCCGATTTGGACGAAGTGGTCGTGACCGGTATTTATTCCCGAAAAAAGGAAAGTTTCACCGGTTCCTCCAAAACCTACAAGGCGGACGACCTGAAAATGATCGGCACGCAGAACATCCTCCAAAGCCTGAAAACCTTGGATCCGGCATTCAACATTATGGAAAGCAAGGAATATGGTTCCGATCCGAACCGTCTGCCGGACATTGAAATCCGCGGAAAAAGCTCTGTCGTCGGCTTAAAAGAGGAATTCGGACAAGACCCGAACCAGCCGCTGTTTATCCTGGACGGTTTCGAGACGACTTTGCAGACCATTGTCGACTTGAACATGGACCGGGTAGCCTCCGTCACCATCCTGAAAGATGCGGCATCCACCGCCATCTACGGTTCAAAAGCCGCCAACGGAGTCGTGGTCGTTGAAACCAAGGCGCCCGCACAAGGCAAATTGCGACTGAATTACAACGGCAGCGTGGATATTTCTTTTGCAGACCTGACGGATTACAACCTGATGAATGCGGAAGAAAAATTGGAATTTGAACGTCTGGCGGGCATTTTCGAAAGCGAATCCGCCACCATGCAGGAGCAACTGACGGGCAGATACAACCAGTTGCTGCAAAACGTGAAACGCGGAGTAGATTCCTACTGGATGTCGGAACCACTGCGATTGGGCATCACGCATCGGCACAACATTTATCTGGAAGGAGGCGACGAACAGATGCGTTACGGTCTGGGCGTGAATTATTCCGGTATTCAAGGTGTCATGAAAAACTCTACCCGTGACATCATCGGACTGTCGTTGGATTTGATTTACCGGAAGAAAGGCTTCAACTTCGTCAACAAGCTCTCCGTGGACTGGAACAACAGCGACAACCCGATTGTCCCGTTCAATACCTATGCAAGCACCAACCCCTATTATGAGAAGAAATCAGCGACCAGCGAACGCTGGCTGGAAGATTGGCACGTCGACAACAACGCAGGGGTCAATTTTGGAACGATCCGAATTGAAAATCCGCTCTACAATGACGTGCAAAACAGCTACAACAAGGGCAAAGAGTTCAGCGTCCGGGATAATTTCAGCGTTGAAATCCGTCCCGTCGATGTACTGAGCATCCGTGGACGTATCGGACTGACCAAAAGTTTCAGCGAAAGCGAAGTATTCACTTCACCGAACGCCACCCAGTTTGCCCAGGCGGATCCGTTGCTCAAAGGTTCATACAACAATTCCAACAGCGACGCCCTGAACTACAATGCAGACTTCACCGTCACCTACGGACAAGTGCTGGGCGAAAAACATCTGATCAACGTTGCTGCCGGTACGAGCATCAGCGAAAACAGCTCAGTCAGCAAGAGTTTCAGCGCGCAGGGCTTCCCGGAAGGCAATTTCACGAAACCGAGTTTTGCCAATCAGTATCCGGAAGGCGGAAAACCAGGATACAGCGAAAACAAATCCCGTAACGCCAACTTCTTCCTAAACGGAGGATACGCCTACGACAACCGCTACCTGCTGGATGTCAACCTGCGGGCGGACGGAACTTCGGTATTCGGTGCAAACAAACGCTTTTCCACCACCTGGGCGGTCGGCTTGGGCTGGAACCTGCACAACGAAAAGTTCATCAAGGAGAATACGCATTTGTTCAATATGCTGAAACTCCGGGCATCCGTCGGAAACCCGGGCAACCAGAATTTCGGTTCCTATTCCGCCATCACGACCTATTATTTCAACAACTGGCTGTTGAACGATTTCGGCACCGGACTATTGATTTCCACGTTCGGAGACCCGGATTTGGAATGGCAACGAACTTTGGACAAGAACATCGGATTGGATTTGAGCATGTTCAATAACCGCTTCCACATCAATTTCGACTATTACCACAAACGTACCGACCCGCTGATTGCCACTATCCAAATGCCATCGTCCATGGGTGTCTCCAGTCGACGGGCAAACATCGGCATTCAGGTGGACAAAGGTTTCAACGGTTCCGTAAGCTACGCCATCCTGTACAAGCCCAAACAAAGCATCAATTACACGATGAGCCTCAATTTCCGCTATGGAACAGCATATTATGATAAAATCGGTCAAAACCTCGACCAATACAACAAAGAGAATGTTGCCAAAAACATGGTGAGGTATTATGACGGCGGAAGCCCCACGGCATTGTGGGCGGTTCGTTCCCGGGGCATCGACCCTGCCACGGGCAAGGAGATTTTTGTAAAGAAAGACGGAACACTGGTTTATTACGAACAGATCCAAGGCAGTTATTACGATCATGAGGTGGAAGTGGGCGACACCCGCCCGACACTGGAAGGCGTATGGGGAAACACGCTTTACTACAAAGGATTCTCCGCCAGCCTGCAAATCCGTTACAGTTTCGGTGCGGACGCCTTCAACTCCACGCTGTTCAACAAGGTGGAAAACATTTCATCGAGCAACATTACTTCCAATCAGGACAAACGGGCTTTGTACGACCGCTGGAAGCAACCGGGCGACAAGGCTAAATTCAAGAGTATCTCATTGACCGCATCGACTCCGATGTCTTCCCGTTTCGTCATGAAAGAGAATTACATCTCGATAGAATCCGTGCGCTTAGGCTATTCGTTCGACAGTTCATGGCTGAAAAGGAACCTGCGGATTTCCTCATTGAACATCAATGCCTACATGAACTCCATCGCCCGTTTCTCGACGCTGGAAGACGAACGGGGATTATATTATCCTTTTGCCCGAAATGTCTCATTCTCTATCGGTCTTATCCTGTAACCCTATCACGCTATGAAAAAACTATTATACTTATCATTGACGGTTGTCCTGCTTAGCAGTTGCAACAATTGGCTGGACGTTCAGCCATACGACCGGGTAGCGGAA
>CAYNXE010000234.1:0-3510 GCA_964400995.1 uncultured Odoribacter sp. | reverse complement strand
GCATGTCAATCTTCCGGATAGAGGATTCTCCGTATTGTCCGGTACCCTCGTACAGATAGCCGTCCCAATACTGCAACCCCTGCGTGTAGGCTTTCCGGTCGTGCGGCAGGACGCGCACCGTCCTGTAAGTGTATTTGAGGGGAGCCTGTGCCGGTTTCAGCCGGATGTAGGTTGCCGCGGTGCTCCTTTTGTTGCCGGGATGCCAGCAGGTCACTTTCACGACCCTGTTTCCCGCCTTGTCTTCCGGCAGGCGCAGGACAAGGCTGTCGACGTTCTTGCCCAGTCTTGCCACTTCCCGTCCGTCTATCGAAATGGAGGTGGAATCGATGGCAAGCCGGTCCTTCACCTCGAATTTTATCGTGATTTCTTCCCCGAACCGGTAAAGCTTGTTCTTTTCGGGAGAAACCAGTCGGATGCTGTTGATGTACTTTATCTCTTTTTTTCCAGAGGTCGAGGAGACGGAAACCGTTTCACCGTTTTTCTTGTTCTTGGCGGCATTTTCTCCGCAGGAACAGAAAATCACCAGACAGATAAAATAGTACAAGTAAGGCATAAGTGATGAATTAATTTTCCAAGCTCCATTCGTAACCGTCTTTGGTGTCCTTGATGCTGACACCGGCGTTTTTCAGCTCGTCCCGGATTTTGTCCGAAGTCGCCCAGTCCTTCTTCTGCTTGGCTTCGGTGCGGATAGACATTACCATGTCCAGCACCTTGCCCAGCACCTCGTGGTCTTGGCTGACGGACTCGCTTTCCGCCTTTAAGCCGAGAATCTCGAAAACATAGTCGTGATATAGCTTCTTTAATTTGCCCAGATTCTCCTCGTTGATTTTCTCGTTTCCCGCAATCAGCGAATTGATGACGCGCACTCCGTCGAACAGAAACGCAATCAGCAGCGGCGTGTTCAAGTCGTCGTTGATGGCTTCCCGGCACTTGGCGGCAAGCTCGTCGACATTCACGGTGTTTTCCGCGGTCGCTTTCACCTTCTCCAGGGCGGTCGTGGCAGCCATCAGCCGTTCATATCCCTTCTGTGCCGCTTTCAGCGCCTCGTTGGAAAAGTCCAGCGGACTGCGGTAGTGGGCTTGCAGGATAAAGAAACGGATGGTCATCGGAGAATAGGCTTGTTCAAGCACCTTGTTCTCACCGGAAAACAACTGGTCCAGCGTGATGAAATTGCCCAGGGACTTGCCCATTTTCTGTCCGTTGATGGTCACCATGTTGTTGTGCATCCAATATTTCACGGCTTCGTGTCCGTAAGCCGCTGTACTTTGGGCGATTTCGCACTCGTGGTGGGGGAATTGCAGGTCCAGGCCTCCGCCGTGGATGTCGAACTGGTCGCCGAGGTACTTCTGGCTCATGCAGGAGCACTCCAGGTGCCTGCCCGGAAATCCGTCGCTCCAGGGAGACGGCCAGCGCATGATGTGTTCCGGATTGGCTTTCTTCCAAAGGGCGAAATCCGCCGGATTGTGTTTCTCGCTCTGTCCGTCCAGTTGGCGGGTGTTGGCAATCAGTTCTTCCACCCGTCGTCCGGAAAGTTTGCCGTAATCGTATTTCTTGTTGTATGCCTCGACGTCGAAATAAATGCTTCCGTCGCTTTCATAGGCGAAACCGTTCTCGATGATTTTCTTGACCAGTTCAATCTGCTCGATGATGTGGCCGGAGGCATGGGGTTCTATGCTCGGAGACAGCGTGTTCAACTGTTCCATATTTTTATGGTAGCGGTTGGTATAGAACTGCACCACTTCCATCGGTTCCAGTTGGTCCAATTTCGCTTTCTTCGCAATCTTGTCCTCCCCGTCGTCGCTGTCGTTGGTCAGGTGTCCCACGTCGGTGATGTTGCGGACATAGCGCACCTTATAGCCTAAATATTTCAGGTAGCGGAACACCAAGTCGAACGTGATTGCCGGCCGGGCGTGTCCGAGGTGGGCATCACCGTAAACGGTGGGGCCGCAAACGTAAAGTCCCACGAAAGGCGGATGAACGGGTTCAAACTTTTCTTTCCTGCGACTGAGCGTGTTGTATATTGTCAAATTGTTTTCCATAGTTTTACCAGATAGATTTTGAAACCAGAGGGTAAAGATAAAGAAAAATAAAATTTATTCAACGGATAAAGTTATCGAATAAATTTATGGGGCATAAGGTGCCGTTTATCTTATTGTGTGACAAATCTATCCGGTTGCCGTGTGTTGAGACGGGACCGATGCGAACTGCTTATGGCTCCGGGTAGCCCGGACTTTGAAGCTCCTGTTCCAGTTTCTCCCGGTAGTCCTGCGGGGATTCGCACTTCGTGTTGCGCCGGGCGGCATTGTCGCATGCGCTTGGACGAATCGGGGTTTCAAATGCCGGCTGGCTGGCTTCGCGGAATCTTTCCCAGCCTTCCCCGGCTGGCGTGTTTGCGGTGTTGTTCGGATTATTTCTCATTTTCGTGTGATTTGTGTAAAAAATTGCTGAAAGTAAAAGCCTTTCTTCCGGTGGGAAAAGAAAGGCTTTGTATCGGATTTCTCGTATTCGTCGATGTCGTGCGTCGTATCATAGGTGTGGAAATATTTGCATCTCGGCGTCTTGCAGCAAGGGCGGAACGACCGTGAAAAAGGCATAGAACGGGTATGCCGGAATGTGAAACATCTGAAAATCCGTCTGGACGGGCAAATGGAAAATCGGAGCGCTGGTGCCGGGTATGGGCGTCGCTTCTCTTGCCGGGTCGTCGTAAATACAGACCAGCAAATGAATGGCAAGTGTCAATATGCCTGCAATGAGTAATCTCATGGTTGCCCGTTTTTGATTTATTTTTCAGTCGGCTCCGTCTTGGACGGAAAGCGTAGGAATGGATACGTCGGGGAAAGACGCAAGGTTACGGGTTATGTCCGGATATGTTTGGGGGAACGTTCCGATTTTAGCATTTTAAACTTTTTCCGTATTTTTGAGCATTTGAATATGAAAGGATATGCGCAGGAAAACGAATACGGTCAAAATCGGAAATATCACCTTGTCATCGGAACAGCCGGTGATGATACAATCGATGTTGAATACGCCGACCATGGACACCGCAGCTTGCGTGGAGCAGGCATTGCGGATTGTCGATGCCGGCGGACAATTGGTGCGGATTACGGCACCCGGCGTCCGGGAAGCTGAAAACCTGGAACACATCCGCCGGGCTTTGCGGGAGAGGGGATGTCTCGTCCCGTTGTCTGCCGATATCCATTTTACGCCCGATGCGGCGCTTGTTGCGGCGCGCCACGTTGAAAAAGAGCGGATTAATCCGGGCAACTTCGTGGACAAGCGGGCGACGTTTAAAAAGCTGACCTATACGGACGAGGAATATGCCGCCGAATTGGGGATGTTGCGGAAAAAGTTTACGGAATTTCTGGAAGTTTGCCGTAAAAACGGAACGGCGGTGCGCATCGGTACGAACCACGGGTCTTTGTCCGACCGGATTATGAGCCGTTACGGGAACACGCCGGCGGGTATGGTCGAATCCACCATGGAATACCTGAGGGTATGCAAATCCGTGGG
>CAYNXE010000233.1:0-3532 GCA_964400995.1 uncultured Odoribacter sp. | reverse complement strand
CCGTTTCAAAAACGCAAGAATCAAATTCATCGACTACAAAGACCCTGAATTTTTGAAGAAATTCTTGAACGAACAAGGTAAGATTCTTCCCAGAAGAATTACCGGTACTTCCGTGAAATATCAGAAGAAAGTTGCAACTGCCGTAAAAAGAGCAAGACATCTTGCGTTGTTGCCCTACGTAACTGATTTGATGAAATAATTAAAAGGAGGACACGAAATGCAGATTATATTATTGACAGATATTGCAAATCTGGGGCATAAAGACGACATCGTCAATGTAAAGCCCGGATATGGCCGTAATTACCTGATTCCTCAGGGATATGCGATTTTGGCTACTGAATCCGCCAGAAAAGTCGTAGCGGAAAACATCAAACAGCGTGCTCACAAGGAAGCCAAACTGAAAGCGGAAGCTGAAGAACTGGCTGCCAAGTTGGCTGACGTAAAACTGACGATTGGTGCCAAGACCAGCAGTACCGGCAAGATTTTCGGTTCCGTGAACAATATCATGATTTCAGAGGCTTTGACGGCTAAAGGATTTGATGTTGACCGGAAGAAAATCGTGTTGAAAGAAATCAAAGAAGTGGGAACCTACACCGCTGTCATCAAACTTCACCGTGAAGTGAAAGTGGATGTTGAGTTTGAAGTGGTTTCTGAATAATTAACCAAAGTCATTAACGGACTATAAACGTATTTCCAAACATATTCCAAACGCTTGAAAGCACCCTTACAAGGGTGCTTTTATTTTTTCCCGATTGCAACTTTTCATTATCTTTGCATAAACATAAGCCGGGGTTCCGGCAAGGTTGAAAACAAGAGATATGAATGGACAATACATAGACTTGAAAGGGATTCGGGTGCACAATCTGAAAAACATCGATTTGAAAATCGGGTTGAACAAGCTGATTGTGATCACCGGTGTGTCGGGCAGCGGGAAATCGTCATTGGCATTCGATACTTTATATGCGGAGGGACAACGCCGGTATGTGGAAAGTTTGTCCGCTTACGCCAGACAGTTTTTGGGACGTTTGAACAAACCGGAATGCGATTACATCAGAGGCATTCCCCCTGCCGTTGCCATTGAGCAAAAGGTAAACACCTCCAATCCCCGTTCAACGGTCGGAACCGCCACGGAGATTTACGATTACATCAAATTGCTGTACGCCCGTGCCGGACAGACCATTTCGCCGATTTCGGGAAGGGAGGTCAAAAGAGACCAGGTGGACGACATTGTCCGTTACGTATTGGAACATGTCGGCAAAACGGCCGTTATCCTTGCCCGCCCCGAACACATCCATCAGGCGGAAACCCTGAAACTGCTGTTGAGCCAGGGATTTGTCCGAATAAAAGTCAATCAAGAGTTTCACCGGATTGACGATGTGCTGAACGAGGACCGGGATTTTCCGGAAACCAGCGAGGTCTATCTGGTGGTGGACCGGATTAGCGTAAATCTTGAACAGGATACGGTTTCCAGGGTGTCCGAATCCGTTGAAACCGCCCTTTATGAAGGAAACGGAGAATGTTTTATTGAAATCGACGGAGACATCCGCTCATTTTCCAACCGGTTTGAGGCGGACGGTATGACTTTCACCGTTCCTTCCGTAAATATGTTCAGTTTCAACTCCCCCATCGGTGCTTGTCCCAGATGCGAAGGATACGGACGGGTGCTGGGCATCGATGAAGACCTGGTGGTTCCGAACAAATCCCTTAGCGTGTATGAAGACGCGGTTATGTGCTGGCGAGGAGAAGTCATGAGCGAGTGGAAACAGGACCTGATTCGGAACGCCCACAAGGCGGGTTTTCCCGTTCACAAGCCTTATTATGAACTGAGTACGGAGGAAAAGAATTTGTTGTGGAACGGCTGCTCCCATTTCAGCGGCATTTACGATTTCTTCAAATACCTGGACAGCAAAAAATACAAGATACAGAACCGGGTGATGATTGCGAGGTATACCGGAAAGACCAAATGCCCGGATTGCCAGGGACGGCGATTGAAAGCCGAGGCTGCCTATGTGAAAATCGGTGGCAAGTCGGTGCCCGAACTGGTGGAAATGCCGGTTGCCGAATTGAAGGAGTTCTTCAATACATTGAAACTGAATCCGGAACAGGTGCAGGTGGCGGAAAGGATTCTGCCGGACATCCGGAATCGGCTGGATTTCCTGTCGGAAGTCGGCTTGGGTTACCTGACCCTGAACCGCCTTTCTTCCTCGCTGTCCGGTGGAGAATCACAACGCATCAATCTGGCTACTTCCTTGGGCTCCGCCCTGGTGGGTTCGCTTTATATTTTGGACGAGCCGAGCATCGGACTGCATTCCCGGGATACGGAGCAATTGATTCGGGTGCTGGAGAAACTGCGGGATTTGGGCAATACGGTCATCGTCGTGGAGCATGACGAAGACATCATCCGGGCTGCCGATGAAGTCATCGACATCGGTCCGCTGGCTGGCAGGCTTGGCGGTGAGGTGGTATTCCAGGGAAACCGGAAGCAGTTGGAAGCAGCTGATACCCTGACCGCCGATTACATCTGCGGAAGACGAGATATAGAAGTACCGGCACGGAGACGTCCTTGGAAAAAGAAAATCACCGTTTCCGGTGCCACGGAACACAACCTCAAGAACATCACCGTGGATTTTCCGTTGCAGGTCATGACTGCGGTGACCGGCGTCAGCGGTTCGGGAAAAAGTACGTTGGTCAAAACGATTCTGGTGCCCGCATTGAAATCGGTCTATGGAGACTATTCCGAGCGCACAGGCAGTTACGACAAATTGTCCGGAGACTTGAAAGCCATCTCCGGAGTCGAGTTTATCGACCAGAATCCGATAGGCAAATCCACCCGTTCCAATCCGGTCACCTATCTGAAAGCGTGGGATGACATCCGGAAACTTTTTGCGGATACGCAGACCGCCCGGTTGCAGGGCTTCAAACCCTCCCACTTCTCGTTCAATGTGCCCGGAGGTCGTTGCGAGGAATGCCAGGGAGAAGGCATCATCAAGGTCGAGATGCAGTTTATGGCGGATGTCTATCTGGAATGCGAGCATTGCAAGGGACGACGCTTCAAGGACGATGTACTGGAAGTGCAGTATCGGGGGAAAAGCATCTACGATATTCTGGAAATGACGGTCAACCAGGCATTGGAGTTCTTTTCCGAAACGAACAGTCATACGGAACGTTCCATTGTGGAGAAGTTGCAGAAACTCGTCGATGTCGGTTTGGGGTATGTCAAATTGGGACAGTCTTCGAGCACCCTTAGCGGTGGAGAAAGCCAGCGGGTCAAATTGGCCTATCACCTGAGCCGGGAAAATGCAGAACCGACGCTTTTCGTGTTCGATGAACCCACCACCGGTTTGCATTTCCACGATATCCACAAATTGATGGCGTCGTTGAACGCCCTGATAGACAGAGGGCATTCCGTGCTGATCATAGAGCACAACATGGATGTCATCAAATGTGCGGATTACGTGATTGACTTGGGACCGGAAGGCGGAAACGACGGCGGAACCGTTGTTTTTTCAGGTACACCGGAAGAGTTGACGAC
>CAYNXE010000232.1:0-3541 GCA_964400995.1 uncultured Odoribacter sp. | reverse complement strand
GTTTGATTGGTCTCTTCTTCGACAATGGAGGCGATAATGGTCACTGCCGTGGGAGAGAGGCCGGCTCTCCGGGCTTTCTCCTGGCGGTCGGCATTCCAGAATTTCACGTACTCGGCATTCATTCGGTTCATGAAATCTTCCGTCCGGGGATGCCAGTAAATCTGATACGTATTGGGGATGAACATGCCCAAGAAGGTTTCCGGGGTGAAGTTCCATTTTTTCACGTATTCCGCATCGTGTGCCAGACGCATAAATTCAGCGGAATCAACGGCAAGTTGCCGGGAAAGCGTTCCGGCAAAATCCGCCAACGTCCGGATGTTGTTAAAGGTAAAATGAATCGGCTCCTGACGTCCTGAACGCAACAGATTGACCAACTGATTGTTGTTCATGCCATTCCCGATCTTATACCGTCCGGCTTTTATTCTGGCAGGATATTTTTTCAGTTCCGCCACCTTGCGGAAAGTGTACTCATGCCGGAGGTATCCCTTGTCTTGCAGGATGCCGACAACCGTTTCAAAAGAATCTTCCGGTTGGATAAAAACGACACCGTCGTCCTCGACGATGACATTCGGCCGTCCGACAAAATAATAATATCCGAAAACCGCCGCCATTCCTGCCAATACGACAACGGTCAAGATTCCCCAGCCTGCCTTTTTCATATTTTCAGCATTTAGTATTTTATTCCTCTTTCCGGAAATACAACATATAGTAATTCATGTCCCGGTCGGGGTCGTATCCCTTGCGGATGTATTTTTTCTCGCCGTGGATATACACGTGGAAATTCTTGTCCAGCTTCAGCACATGCCTGAAATATTTTTTCCCGTCTTTCACGGCATAATCCGAAACATTGAACTCGTCCGGCAGTTCCGTTTGGTTGTCCGTCTCATACTGGTATTTGAAGTTTTCAAACGCCTGGATCACCTCCGGTTCCTGAACGACTTCCTGCTTGAAGCGGTCTTCGGTAAACACGTCCGTATTTTTAAAGAAATTAATGGAACGGTTCAGCATGTCAATCTGGTCTGCCCGGGGTACATCGTTTTCCTGGTTATAGATATCTTTCACGAAATTCTTGCACAAGTCCAGATACTGCGCCGTCTGGAAATAACTGTCGCCATTGGGTTCCAGACCGAGAAAATCGTGGGTCCAATAAATGGCTTCCGTTGAATTGGTCTTGTCGAGGATGCACACTTTGTAGCCGTTCTCCCGGTTGACGTTGAAGACGATGCACGCCTTGTCCAGTTTCTTGATATTGATGCCCGATTCTCCGACCAACTGATATGTATTTTGATGCTGAACGATTTTAAGAAAGGTGTCTTTCGTTTCCGACTTGAAAATGCCGATGGCATCACAGACGCCTTCCTCTATGTTGCAGTTCCGGAAATGCACGACGTACAATTCTCCCGGTTTGATATTCGGATTGTTGGACTGTTCAAACAGATGCTCCGCAATGGCAACCGACTGCGGGTAAAATGCCGCTCCGTCATCGAAAACGGCACTCACGGAAGCATACACCGGATTGTTCATGTAATCCTCCTCGTAGGGAAGAAACCGGTAATAGGCGTCTTTCTTGAAAGCGGACAGAAAATAACTTTTCAACAGATTCAGCACATCCGCATCATCCGGCAGAAAACAATTGTCGGAAAGGGAGAGGGTGCCCTCTTCAAATTTATTGCCGATATTGTGAATGACGATATTGGCTATTTCGCAATTTTCAAAATGAATCATATCTGCATTTATTATAAGGTATCAGAACCTGAACTTGATTCCCAGGTTCAAGTTTTCTCTGAATTGGAATTTTCGGGAATAGTTTTCATCGTAAATCGTTTCCGTATAGACCGAAGCCGACATGAAATAGTTGATTTTGAAGCTCAGGGTCATCTTCCAGTTGATGGTCATCGGTATTCGCTTCCTTTCTTCATCGTCTTTTCCAAAATTCAAGTAGCGGTCTTTTTTCTCGTAACTCATGAACACCTTTAGTTCGTTGTTGAGATTCATGATTTTGAACAGGTTGTCCACCTTGCTGTTCAAGTTCAACTGGGCACCCGCCTCGCGCTTGAATCTTTTTCCTTCTTCCGAAACACCGTAACGGCTGGCACTGATTCTCGCCGTATCCCGGACAACATTCCATTTTCCGGCAATCGGGGAGACCACCAGTGAAAAATTGCCGTTCGGCTTGTAGTCCATACCCAAAGACAACGTAAAATATCCGGGACTCATGAAATTGGCGACCAGCTTGCGTTCCGCATCTTTGGGATATTCATAGGAATTGAACAATTGCGTCAGCAAGTTGAACTGGGCGGTGTAATACCAATGCTTGAACGCCCGTTGTCCGACCTTGGAGTTCATTTCCAAACGGTCCTCGTTTTTCCGGATGTTCTCACTGCCGTTTTTCATGAATCCCAGACGGTAGTGCACCCAGTTTTCCCAACTCGTTTTGTTGCGGTTGTAGTTCAAATAATACCGCAGGTTGCTCAACAGAGAGAGGGAGTTTTCACCACCGCTTGCCCAGTTGGCCAGCATACCCTGGCTGATGGCGACTTCCACCTCGGAATAGTGGGTCCAATACCTGCGGGACAATTCTCCGACCTTTACCGGAGCGATGGAGAAATATTCTTTCCCGATAGCATTGTCCAGCGTCCCCGGAGCGTTTACTTTCTTGTTGGCGACCCCGAAAGTCTGGCGGGCATCCTCGTCCACGTGAATTTTCAGCCGGTTCCCGTCGGGCATCACCTGTATCCAGGTGCCGATCGTATCGCCCAATTTGTTGCTTGCCCAGAAACGGTAGTAGGAGGTTCGCCCGTTGTTTGTCCAGAAATGCACGGAATTGTCCTCCAGATTCACGATTTCCATGAATACGGAATCCCGGTCGGCATTGCGCAACCAGACGTAATTGGAATCTTGGGAAAGATAATTCACGAAAGTTTGCAGATTCGCAGCCGGAAATTCCTCGTCATCACCGACCAACGGTTCGTCGAATTGATAAAACTCCACGCTGTCGCCGGAAATATACTCCTGCAAGGTTTGCAACGCCTGCGTCTGGCCCGTCACATTCCGGTGGGCATATCTTTTTAGGTAACTGACAAGGTTTCTCAGGTGCTCGTTTTCAACATATTTCAGCAATACGGTAATCGCCTCGTTTACTTTGGGGTCGTCGAATTTTTCAAGTTTCAGATTCTGTATGGCATAACGTACCGCCGCACGCTCGATGAACCCGTTTTCCAGTCGCCGAAAAGGCAGACGGGTAGGGAGAGTGGGCGCCGCATTTCCTCCTTTGACCGGCTCGTCAGGGAGCTTTACCGGCTCGATGATCAGGGTCGGATCCGTCAATTGGGCGGAAAGGGGGTGTATGGCCAACAAAGAAATCAGAAAAATGAAAAAATACCTCATAATCCACTTATTTGAAAGGCGAATCCGGTTCTTTTGCCATGTGCGAGTAACTCAGTCTGTCCACCAGAAGGGGAAACCACTTTCTCAGGAATACGGCCAGTTTTCATTCCACGAAAGTCATGATGATCTCTCTTTTTATTTTCCGGAGACCTTT
>CAYNXE010000231.1:2423-3543 GCA_964400995.1 uncultured Odoribacter sp. | reverse complement strand
TGCCGAAAAGTCAAAAACGACCGATGAAAATAGTCAAAAACGACCGATGAAATCAATCAAAAACGACCGATGAGGTTTGGAGGCAGAAGAAAAATTCGTACTTTTGTACTCAAAACCAGACGTTTGATATGAAATACCTAAAACGAATTGCCGATGGTGAACTCAAGTTGCGTTTAGAGGCTTTCGGCGCCGTCCAGATAAAAGGTCCTAAATGGTGCGGTAAAACGACTACCGCCGAAATGCAGGCGAAAAGCGTTGTCAAAATGCAAAATCCGGATATGCGGGAAGGCTATATGACAACTGCCCGCACTAAACCGTCCCTCCTGTTGAAAGGCGACACTCCCCGGCTGATTGACGAGTGGCAGGTAGCTCCCGTTTTGTGGGATGCCGTGCGTCATGCTGTGGACGAGCGACGGCAGAAAGGCCAGTTTATACTGACGGGTTCTACAACCGTTGACAACGAAGAAATCATGCACACCGGTACCGGCAGAATATCTTCCATAGCCATGTATCCGATGAGCCTGTATGAATCACAGGAATCCAACGGCAAAATCTCGTTAAGGGAATTGTTCGACAACAAAGACCTGGACATCGACGGCATCACTTCCGGATTGTCTATTGAACGGCTTATCTTTGCTGCTTGCCGGGGTGGTTGGCCAGCCTCTTTGGACAACATCAGCGACAAGGCTAAGTTGTTAATCGCCAACGATTATGTAAACATTGTTTGCGAAGAAGACGTCTCCAAAGTGGACAAGCGGGAACGCAATCCCTCCCTCGCCCGCCTGATTATGCGCTCGTATGCCCGCAACCTTTGCACCTTGGCAAAGAAAACAAGTATGCTGGCAGACGTTTCCATAGAAATGGAAAATACGGCTATGTCCACTTTCAACGACTACGTCAACGCTTTGGAAAAACTTTTTGTCATTGAAGACATAGAAGCGTGGAATCCTGCCATTCGCTCCAAAACCGTCATCCGTTCCGGAAAGAAACGCTGCTTCACAGACCCTTCCATTGCCGTAGCCATTCTGGGAGCTTCTCCGCAGAGCCTGGAAGTCGACCTAAATACATTCGGGTTCATTTATGAATGCCTATGTATGAGGGATTTAAAAATATATTCGCA
>CAYNXE010000231.1:0-2323 GCA_964400995.1 uncultured Odoribacter sp. | reverse complement strand
TGACTGGTGGCGAATTGGCCTATACCCGTGAAGACGGCGTAAAAATCATTCCTATCGGCTGTTTGAAAAACTGAACAAAAGAAAACATGGCAGAATATGCTTGCGGCTATCCAAATTTCTCTGGAATCTGATGTAGCCCTTTGCAAAGCCCTTGGGTATTCGGACGAAATCAAGGCATTGCTTGCCGAACCCAAATACTGTACGATGCAGGAATTGGATATGATTCACCGCAACCGGTACAGAAAGAGAGGACGCCATGAAGTTAACGGATAAATTTTCCGAGGAGTGGCGAGAGATAGATGTGCGCTGGTAAATTTTGGACTATTGTGGCGGAATAAAAGGATTACCGGAAATGAAAAGAACCCTGAGACATTTATTCGATTTCAGGGTTCTTTTTCAGTTGTAACGTGTAGGAGTAAACGTCACGCCATGGAGGGATTATTTTATTTTTTTAAGTTCAAGGCAGTCATACTCTCCGACTTCATCCGCTTCTGTTGTTTTCAACGTAGCTACGTTGCCTTTGATAGTCACGTTGAAAGTAGTGACTTGGATTGTACCTTCTTCTACATCCTCGAAAACGATGGTCAATCTCTTATTTTCATAGGTGTAGGTAAAGGTTAATTCTTCACTAAAGCCGTATCCTATGTAAATGTTTGTTCCTTTTCCATCGGCTTCGAGGATAAAAACATCTTCTCCTGCTATAGGAAAATCCTCTTCAGTGATATTCCCGTCCGAGTCTATCAACCACTCATGCGTTACTTCCCATGTGCCGACCAGCTCGTTGGTTTTTGCATCCTCTTTATCATCATCTGAACATGCGGAGAATGCACATACGCCTATAAACAGAGCAAACAATAAGTAAATTTTTTTCATAGCTATTTTATTATATATTAAATTCGGGGACAAAGAAAAGGATTTTTGGTCAAAAAGAATCATTTTTTAAGTTTTTTTATATTCTGAATCGTTAGGGTAAATCTGTAATGTACAAATATGTGAATATGACTTATATCCGACAGGACTGCCGGATAGGTTGTTGCAACCGTTATGGCGGGGTTTTCGTAATGTTGTGGGAAAACGGAAGGAATATGTTTGGTTTTGTTCGCAAATCTTTCAAGACTGGCAGTCATCATCCGCGTTTTGGCGGACTGGAAATCTTGAAGTATATCGGACCCGGTCTGCTGGTGACCGTGGGGTTTATCGACCCCGGCAATTGGGCGTCGAATTTGGCTGCCGGAAGCGATTACGGTTATGCGCTTTTGTGGATGGTGTCGTTGTCCACGGTGATGCTGATTATTTTGCAGCACAATGTGGCGCACCTGGGCATTGCCACGGGGTTGTGTCTTTCGGAGGCGACGATGATTTATGTCCGTCCGGGGTATGCGAAGACGATGTTGTGGACCGCAATGGGCGTCTCTGTGTCCACTTCGCTGGCGGAGATTCTGGGAGGTGCCATTGCGCTGGATATGTTGTTTCACGTACCGGTGCGGATAGGAGCCGTGCTGGTGACGGTTTTTGCGATTGTCCTGCTTTTCACCAATTCCTACCGGGTCATCGAGCGGTGGATTATCGCTTTCGTGTCTATCATCGGGCTTTCGTTTATTTATGAACTTTCTTTGGTGGATATCGCTTGGGGAGAGGCGGCACGGGCATGGCTCGCTCCTTCTTTTCCGGAAGGGTCGATGGTCGTGGTGATGAGCGTGCTGGGGGCGGTGGTGATGCCGCACAATTTGTTCCTGCATTCGGAGATTATCCAGAGTCGTCAGTGGAACTTGAAAGACGAACAAGTGATTCGGAAGCAGTTGCGTTACGAGTTTTGGGATACCTTTTTGTCGATGATGATTGGCTGGGCAATCAATAGTGCCATGATATTGCTGGCTGCCGCCGTTTTCTTTGAAAGCGATGCTTCGGTGAACGAATTGCAGGATGCCGGGCTGTTGTTGCGTCCTTTGCTGGGCAGGCATGCGGTTGTGGTTTTCGCTGTGGCCTTGTTGTTTGCCGGGATAGCTTCGACCGTTACGTCCGGAATGGCAGCCGGTTCGATATTTGCCGGCATGTATCGGGAACCTTACGACATCAAAGACAGTCATTCGCGTTGGGGCGTATTGGTTTCGCTGCTTGTGGCTTTGGGACTGATTATGTTGGTGTCCAATCCTTTTATGGGATTGATTTATTCGCAGATGATCCTGAGCATTCAATTGCCAATCACCATTTTTTTGCAGGTTTATCTGACTTCTTCCGAAAAAGTGATGGGAAAGTACAAGAATCAAACTTCGACCAAATGTATCTTGTGCGTCTTGGGAGGCATCGTGTCGATATTGAATGT
>CAYNXE010000230.1:0-3571 GCA_964400995.1 uncultured Odoribacter sp. | reverse complement strand
ATCAAAATAGGGCTGCTCTCGATCTCCTGCTCATCCATGTGGAAATAGAAGCGGCGCAGCTCGTAATAATGGCCGTTACCTGGATTGCGGCGGGCGTTGCGGATCAGCAGTTGGCGAATGCGGTCCTCACTGCCGGAGTATTCGTACAGCTTCAGCGCCGGGGCAATCTCGTCTCGCAGCTCGTAGTACAGCCCCGCTTTTGCTGCAAGGTCTTTCATACGGACGCTGCCAAATACCTTTTCTGCCCGATTCCGCAGGGCCTGGCTCAGAATAGACCGCAGGCGATACACCTCGCCTTCCCGCTGGAGGAAGTTCCCGGCCTCCATTGCCCTCTCCAGCAGGGCCAGCACATGGCGGTTCCCGGAAATCGTTTCGGCCAGTTCCAATGTGAACTCGTCCACCACGCTCATTTCCATCAAAAAATCCAGCACGTCACTGTCCCATTGGATCATAACACTGTTTTCCAGGTAGTTCATAAATGCGTCTTTGATCTCCCGCACCAACTGCGGGCCGGGTGCGGCCCCCTCCCGCAGACGCAGGACGGTGTGCCGGATGGCGTAGGCGTTGCCTTGGGCAAGCCTCCACAGGTTTTGCAGGGTGTCAGGGCCACAGGAAACTCCTTGCTCGTCCAGATAGGCGGCGATCTCATCCTCGGTCAGCCGCAGGGAGTCCTCCCCAATCACCATAAACCCTTGTTGAATATAGGCGGGTAGCAGCCAGGACGGTATCTGGCTCCGGCTCACCAGGATCAGCCAAACATCATTGCGCTGGAACAGGTCAAATACTTTTTGGCGCTGCTCCTCCCGGCGTAGCAGGTGGAGGTCGTCAATTACTACGACGCGCCGGGTCTTGGCATTGGGCCGTTCCATGGGGATGGCCCCGTCCTCCCAGCCCTCGGCACAGGAGAGGTAGGTGTGCCGCCGTTTGGCCAGGTAGTGCCGCACCAGAGCCGTCTTGCCATAGCCGGTAGCCCCGTAGATATAAACAGGATAGAGAACATGACTGGCGGCCCGCAGCTTCCGCAGAGCAGCGGAGGCAGGTGGGATATAGTTCTGTTCAAACTGCTCCATATCGGCCTCCATTTCTCAAAAAAGAGCGCAAAAAGCCGCCCGAAGCACGCAGGACGGAAATTTTTCCATCTCCGCGTGTTTCAAGCGGCCTGATATGTATGGGTTGAAAATGGGCGCAGCTATCCCTGGCTGGCTGGCTGGCTGGCTGGCTGGCTGGCTGGCTGGCTGGCTGGCTGGCTGGCAAAGAGCATACCCAACGATCATTTCCTTTGTCAACCCCTTTCCTAAACTTCAATGGTTTTCATAGCAAATCCATAATTCATTTTATCATACCAAAATTGACATTTCATGTCCACTATCCAACTGGATAGTTTCGGCAGGTTTTTTCTTGATTTTTGCCACTTTTTTTGACGGGCCAGCTACGGGGTGACATTGACCACCACCAATCCTTTCTCCTTGGCATAGTTTACGGTGTAGGCTGTTCCGCCTTTCTCCTTGGTCAGATAGCAGATACAGACGCTGCTGTTGTCCACGAGATGGCGGTTGCGCTTGTGCATACAGCCTTTGAAATACTCCTGGGAAGTATACACCACTTTATCCGCCTGGTCCTTGATCCGTTCGTATTCCTCCACATCAGCAGCGGGCCATCCTCTGGTCTGCGTCAGGCATGGAAGGACCAAGATCAGCTTAATGTCCGGGTATTTCTTTTTCAGTTTTAGAACTGTTTGGGCGGCGAGTGTATCGAATCCGAGGGCACCTCCGGCACCGAAAAATTGGATTCCGTTGCCGATCTGCTCAACAATGGTTTTTTTCAGCTTTGTGGTCAGCTTCCACCGGCCCCAGCCTGTGGGCAGTTCCCGGTGCCCGGTGAAACAGCAGGTTTTATTTTTCATGGAGCGATCACCTCTTGCTCAGCATACCATATTGCACATATATGTGCAATATTCAAAAACTTTGGGCAACCCTATAATGGAGATAGGTTCTCCAGGGGGGGTAGCAAGGTGGTTGATTATAGCCCGTTATGGAACACAATGAAGGAAAAGGGTGTTACCCAATACGCGCTCATTCAAGCCGGGATTGACCGCCGAACTTTAGATTGGCTGAAAAAGAATAAAAATGTGACTATGCTAACATTGGAGAAGCTATGCACAATTTTAGGCTGTACTCCAAATGACGTTGTTTGTTTTGAAAATGAGTTGGCTGATAATGAAAAGTAAATATACCTCAATTTGAGGCAAATTTCGACTTTGAGGCACAGACAGAAAAATAAGGCCGCACAGTCACAGCGCGGGAATGTGCGGTCATGAATGTACCTCAAATTGAGGTACATTATTCGACAATCTCAAAAGCCATTCCACACCGGCCTTCCCCGATATGAAAAGGTCTGCATATCTTCACAGTCCTCGGCGGTCAGCTCCCGCAGGCGCTTTCTGGACTTGGACAGGAACAGCTTGCTTTTCAATGGTGGGCGGGCTTGGTGTGTCTCCACCAGTTCGTCCACCTGGAGAGCACAGAGGTAACAGTCCGGCTCATGCTCCCGAATATGGTGATAAAAATAGTTGGTATGAAATGGGCAGAACAGGCAGCAGCTCGCCCTGGTTGCCAAACCCCAAACATCCTTGTTGTATGCGTAGCAGTCGGCCCTCGTCCAGCCCATTTCCACCAGGGGATAGCGGTTCGTGAACAGCGTTTGTTTGCTTTCCTTTGCCCGTTGTCGTTCCTCCCACATGATACCCATATGCAGGTTGTGGGCGTGTATGTCTATGGACAGAGTGCGCTCCCTGGGCTTATAGCAAAGCAGTTTATAACGCACAAACTTTTCAATCACTTTGATTTTGTAATCATAAGTGCATTGCCTGGGCATACGGCCTTTTTTGCCGTCATCACTCAGCGTCCAGAATGGGATGCAGGCGGTCCGGGCGCGGCCAAAGTTCCGGGTGAAATCACCGTATAAGTCTGCGTCAAGGCGGTAAAAAGGTATGCCCACCTGCGCACAGGCGGTAGCTGTAAACTCTACTTGCTTATATACCCAGCTTGGTTCACTATGCAAGTCGCAAAAGATGACTGCGTTATAGATGGGCACTTCCGGATGGATAGGCCATTCAAAGTAGGCGTTCTCGCAGGACATCAAAGCCAGTGTAGTGCTGGGCGTACCTGCCCCATAGCTCAGAATATTAAGGCTTTCCCAGGTCAGCATGACAGATCCCCTCCTGAGAAAATGGTAACACTTTTTGAAAAAAAGTGCAAAAAATCAGCCCCATACCGGCAGAAGCCAGTATGGGGCTGATCTAATTTGCCTCAATTTGAGGTGAGTTATCCGGGTACAAGCGGCTGCCGTCCTACGGCGGTGAAGCCGGACGCGGAAAACTCCGTTACCACCACATTATTCATACCATAGGAACAGTGACATACCAACAGTTTCCCCGCCGCGTTGCGGCCTACGATCATGCCTACATGGGAGGCGTCCGGGTACAGCGCGAAGTCACCCGGCAGGGCGTCCGCCTGTGATACCGCCGTCAGGTTGCGTCCGATGTACCAATGGCCGTCGCTGTGCAGTCCGG
>CAYNXE010000229.1:0-3589 GCA_964400995.1 uncultured Odoribacter sp. | reverse complement strand
GAACTTTACAAACTTAATCCCACCAACATTTGCAAAACAAAGAATTTTTTCAAACCTTTGGAGACGGAATACAAAATAACAAACGAAATCAAAACATGAGAAAATTTTCCGTTTTTTTACTGCTGCTTGTCCTGCTGGGCAACTCGATTTCTGCACAACACAAACAACTCAGCCTGAACGACTTCTTCGTCAACGGAACCTTCAGAACCCAAGGCGTCTACGGCCTGCGTTCCATGAATGACGGGGAACACTATACCGTGACCGAAGGAAACGGCAGTCGCATCGTAAAATACAGTTACAAGACAGGACTTCCGGTCGAAACCTTGCTCGACCTCCAGAAAATCGAAAACTCACCGGTCAAATACATCGCAGACTACGATTTCAATGCCGATGAAAGCCGGATACTGATTTGCACCAACAAAAAATCGATTTATCGGCGCTCCTTTACTGCCGACTACTATTTGTACGATTTGAAGAACAAAGACCTCAAACCGCTTTCCGAAGGAGGCAGCCAGCGATTGGCAACCTTCTCCCCCGACGGCAACCGGATTGCTTTTGTGCGGGACAACAACCTGTTCATCCACGACCTGCGCTTCGGTTCCGAACGCCAAATCACCCACGACGGAGAATACAACCGCATCATCAACGGGGCACCCGACTGGGTGTATGAAGAAGAGTTCGCTTTCAACCGGGCATTCGACTGGGCACCGGACGGTTCCGCGCTCGCCTACATCAAATTCGACGAATCCGATGTCCGGGAATTTCAAATGAACATGTTCAACGGACAAAGTCCGGCACTGAAACAAAACGAGCTTTACCCGTCGAACTACACCTACAAGTACCCGAAAGCCGGTGAGAAAAATTCCAAAGTCTCCGTACACGTCTACGACGTGGAAGACCGCACGACTTTGAAAATGGATACCGGCGAAGAAGAAGACATCTACATCCCCAGAATCCGCTGGACAAAAGACCCCAAGAAACTGGCCATCATCCGGCTGAACCGCCACCAAAACAAAATGGAGATACTATTGGCAAATGCCAAAGTAGGTTCGACCATTCCCCTCTACCGGGAAGAAAACAAATATTACATAGACGAAAGCAACCTGGACAACCTCGTCTTTCTGGACAATGGCACCCAATTCGTCATCACCAGCGAGAAAAGCGGCTATATGCACCTCTACCTCCACGACATGAGCGGACGGGAAAGACAAGCCATCACCAAAGGCAATTTCGACATCATCGACTTCTACGGATATGACCCTGTCCGGAAATTGTTCTACTATTCCTCCTACGAAGAATCGCCCATAGAAAAATACGTTTACAGCATCAATGAAAAAGGGGTGAAGAAAAAACTGACCCCGGTAAAAGGCTGGAACGAAGCCTCTTTCAGTAAAACTTTCAACTACTACATCAACGTCGTTTCCAACAGCGCACTGCCCCCCGTCACCACGTTGTACAATGCCAAGGGCAAGGAGGTCCGGGTATTGGCGGACAACAAGCAGGTGACAGAGAAATTACAGGATTACGACGTCGCCCAACGGGAATTCATCCAGATTCCGGCAGCAGACGGCAAAACCATGCTGAACGCCTGGATCATGAAACCCGTCAACAAGGAAGCCGGGAAAAAATACCCCCTGCTCGTCACGCAATACAGCGGTCCCAATTCACAACAGGTAAAAAACAACTGGAGCCTGAACTGGCTGAACTACCTTACACAAGAGGGCTTCATTGTCGCCTGCATCGACCCGCGGGGTACCGCCGCACGCGGAGAGGAATTCCGGAAATGCACCTATATGCAATTAGGAAAACTGGAAAGCGACGACATGATTGCAGCAGCCAAATGGCTGAGCAACCAACCGGACGTGGACGCTAAAAACATCGGCATCTGGGGCTGGAGCTTCGGAGGATTCATGTCTTCACTGTGCATCATGAAAGGCAACGATGTCTTTTCCACCGCCATTGCCATTGCCCCCGTCACCAATTGGAAATATTACGATTCCGTCTACACCGAACGCTACATGCGTACGCCCCAGGAAAACGAGAAAGGCTACGAGGAAAACTCCCCCATGAACTACGCAGACCAGTTGGAAGGCAACCTGCTGATATGTCACGGTACGGCGGACGACAACGTTCATATCCAAAATACGTATGAATTATCGGAACGCCTGGTACAAGCCGGCAAACAATTCGACATGGCGATCTACACCAACCGGGATCACAGCATCTACGGAGGAAAGACCACCTTGCAACTGTACAACAAATTTGTCAAGTATCTAAAAGAACACATGAAATAAAAACATCAAACAAAAAAATAAAACAACATGGACTCTATTAAAAACTTACAACCCAATGCCATCTGGCAGAATTTTTATAAACTGACCCAGGTGCCACGTCCCTCCCACCACGAGGAAAAGGCTCGCGAATTTATGCTGAACTGGGCAAAAGAAAACAACATCGAAGCCATTGTGGACGAAGCCGGCAACATCATCATGCGCAAACCGGCAACTCCGGGTATGGAAAACCGCAAAGGCGTCATTTTACAAGGACACCTGGACATGGTTCCGCAAAAAAATGAAGATACAACACACAACTTCGAGACCGACCCCATTCAGGCATACGTCGACGGCGAATGGGTACGTGCGAAAGGCACCACCCTGGGTGCGGACAACGGTATGGGCGTGGCAGCCGGCATGGCGATCCTGACGGCCACCGACATTCCGCACGGTCCCATCGAAGTATTGATTACGGCAACGGAAGAAACCGGCATGGACGGAGCCAACGGCTTGAAACCGGGCTTGTTGCACGGCGACATATTGCTGAACCTGGACTCTGAGACGGAAGGCGAACTGTACGTAGGCTGCGCCGGAGGTATCGATGCCAGCGCCACATTCCAATACAAGGAGGAAAGACTTCCCGAGGGAGTAAAGGCATTCCGTCTGGCAGTCAAAGGCCTGAAAGGCGGACACTCAGGTATGGACATCAACCTCGGCCGTGGCAATTCCAACAAACTGCTGTTCCGCTTTCTGAAGACCTACGCGAAAGACCTGCAATTGCGATTGTCCACCGTCAGCGGAGGCAGTCTAAGAAACGCCATTCCCCGCGAATCATTTGCCGTAGTTGTGCTTCCCGCCGAGAATGCAAGTCGCTTGCAGGCTGCGGTAAAAGAAGCCGAAAGCATATACCGTGCGGAACTGCTCGCCAAAGAACCGGATTTACAGGTAATGGCAGAAGAGACAGCGTTACCGGCATTCATCATCGACGCCTGCACTCAGTACCTGCTGACCAATTCCATCCTGGCTTGCCCGAACGGAGCCGTTCGCATGATTGACTCCATGCCGGACACGGTGGAAACCTCCAACAACCTCGCCATCGTACAGTCCGAGGAAGGAGAAATCGTCATCAAAACCCTGTTGCGCTCATCCGTGGAAACAGCGAAAGAGGCACTGGCACAAACCATCAGAGCCGTATTCGAACTGGCTGGCGCCGCTAAAATCACCTTTGAAGGAGGCTACCCGGGCTGGAAACCCAATCCGGACTCCGCCATCTTGAAAGAAATGCAGGAACTTTACGAGCAATTGTCCGGCAAAAA
>CAYNXE010000228.1:0-3607 GCA_964400995.1 uncultured Odoribacter sp. | reverse complement strand
TGTTAAGGATTCGGAATTTACATGCCTCTGTCGAGGGCAAAGAGATATTAAAGGGGGTCAATCTGGACATAAACGCCGGAGAGGTGCATGCCATCATGGGACCCAACGGAGCCGGAAAGAGTACGTTGTCTTCCGTGCTGACCGGACGGGAAAAGTTTGTGGTGACGGAGGGCGAAATCGAGTTTAACGGAAAAAATCTGTTGGAGCTGTCGCCTGAAGACCGTGCCCGGGAGGGGATTTTTATGAGTTTCCAGTATCCCGTTGAGATACCGGGTATCAGTACGGTGAACTTTTTGAAGACGGCGGTAAATGAAATCCGCAAATACCACGGTTTGCCTCCTTATCCTGCCGGGGATTTCCTGAAAATGATTCGTCAGAAGATGGAGTTGACGGGGATTGACAACAAGTTGCTGAACCGTTCTCTGAACGAGGGATTTTCCGGTGGCGAGAAAAAGAAGAACGAGATATTCCAAATGGCGGTGCTGGAACCCAAGCTGGCGATTCTGGACGAGACCGATTCCGGACTGGACATCGATGCGTTGCGGACGGTGGCTGGCGGCGTGAACAAGCTGAAACGCCCCGACAATGCGACGATTGTCATTACCCATTATCAGCGTCTGCTGGACTATATCGTGCCGGATGTCGTGCATGTGCTGTATGACGGACGGATTGTGAAGACTGCCGGCAAGGAACTGGTTGCCGAGTTGGAAAAGAAAGGGTATGACTGGATCAAGGAGGAAGTAAAAAGAGAACTGTAAATCATACCGGAATGAATGGTTTGGAAAAAATAAATGCTGATTTTGCGGCTCTTTTCAAGGACGGCCGAGGGCAGTTGGAGACGGGATGCAGTGCGGTGATGAACGGTTGCCGCGAGGAGGCTTTTGAAAAGTTCGTGCAATTGGGCGGCATTCCGCAGAAAACGGAGGCTTACAGTTATGCTGACCTGGTGCCCGTATTTGACAAGGACTACCGGGTCGTGTTGAAATATATTCCCCAGAATGTCGATATGAACGAGGTGTTCCGTTGTTCGGTGACCAATCTGGAGACTCATCCGATACTCACGGTCAATGGCCGTTGGTTTGACGGGAATGTGGAGCCGGATGTGCCGGAAGAGGTGGTGATTTGCAGTTTGCAGGAGGCGGGCATGAAATATCCGGACTTGTTCCTCCGGCATTACAATCGTTATGCCCCGAAGGCGGAGCAGGACGGGTTGGTGGCGTTGAACACCGCTTTTGCGCAGGACGGGGTATTTGTCTATGTTCCGGACGAAGTGGTGTTGGAACGTCCTTTGCAAATCATCAACCTGTTGCGAGCCAACGCCGATCTTATGGGATTTCAGCGGAACCTGATTGTGCTGGGCAAGCATGCGCAAGCCACGGTGTTGGTGTGCGACCATACGCTTTCCAATCAGCATTTCCTGATGAACAATGTGACGGAAATTTGTCTGGAAGACGGGGCGCGGGCGGATTATTGCCAGGTGCAGAACCAATATGCCGGTGCCGCCCAGATCAATTCCCTGTTTGTGTCGGAACAGCGAAATTCGGCTTTTGAAAGCAATATCGTGTCGCTGTACGGCGGCTTTGTCCGGAACAATATGTATGTCAGCCTGAACGAAGAAGGAGGCAGTTGTGATTTGTACGGCATGTACATTCCGGACAAGAAACAGGTGGTGGACAATTACTCTTACATAGACCATATCGCTTCGAATTGCACCAGCAACGAACATTTCAAGGGCGTGATGGACGATTTGTCGCTGGCGAATTTCTGCGGTTGCATCCGGGTGCGCCCGAATGCCGGGAAGACTGTGGCGTATCAGGCAAACAACAATTTGTTGCTGTCCGATACCGCCCGCATCAATACCAAGCCGCAGTTGGTCATTGATGCCGACGATGTGAAGTGCAGCCATGGAGCGACGGTGGGGCAGCTTGACGAAGAGGCGATGTTTTATCTGCGTTCCCGCGGAATCGGCAGGGAGGAGGCCAAGATGATGATGATGTTCGGGTTTGCGCACGATATCATCCGGCATGTCCGACTGGAACCGTTGCGGGAGAAAATAGACGATTTGATAGACAAGCGTCTGAGGGGCGAGCTTTCCCGGTGCTTTCACTGCACGTTGCCGTGTCGGAAATGATGGAACAATGCTAAAACGAAATGGACGATGTTTGATGTAGAAAAGGTTCGGGCGGATTTTCCGATATTGGAAGAAAAGATATACGATAAACGGCTGGTTTATTTAGATAACGGGGCAACCTCCCAGCGACCGGTGCAGGTAATCCGCAAAATGGATGAATATTATTTGCGTTACAATTCCAATGTGCATCGCGGCGTGCATTTTTTGAGCAATAAGTGTACGGAAGCCAACGAGGAAGCCCGGGAAACGGTGCGTCGTTTTATCCATGCGGATGCCAGCCGTGAGGTGATTTTCACCCGGGGAACGACGGAGAGTATAAATCTGGTGGCGTTCTCGTTCGGCGAGGCTTTTGTCCACGAGGGGGATGAAATTTTGGTGACGGAAATGGAACACCATGCCGACATTGTTCCCTGGCAGATGTTGTGCGAGCGAAAGAAGGCACGTTTGAAAGTGATTCCATTTCTGGATAACGGGGAACTGGATTTGGGGCAGTTGGATTATTTGCTGACGGAAAAGGTCAAGTTGGTCGGAGTGGCTTATGTTTCCAATGTTCTGGGAACGGTCAATCCGGTAAAAACCATCATCGAGCGAGCGCATGCCGTCGGTGCGAAAGTGCTGGTGGATGCCGCCCAGGCAGTCCAGCACCTGCCTGTCGACGTTCGGCAATTGGATTGTGATTTTCTGGTATTTTCTGGTCACAAGCTATACGGTCCGACGGGTGTCGGCGTGTTGTACGGCAAGGAAGCCTTGTTGGAACAGATGCCGCCCTGGCAGGGAGGAGGGGAGATGATTCGGGAAGTGCGTTTTGAACGAACCACTTACAATGAACTGCCTTTCAAATTTGAGGCGGGGACGCCCGATTTTATCGGGATTGTCGGACTGGACGAGGCGATAAAATATGTGCAGCACATCGGACTGGAGGAGATTGCCGCATACGAGCATGATTTGTTGCGGTATGCGACGGAGCAGATGAAACAGGTGCCGGGCATCCGTATTTTCGGAGAAGCGGCGCAGAAGTCGTCCGTATTGTCCTTTGCCTTGGGGGACGTTCACCATTCGGATACCGGCACGTTGCTGGACAAAATGGGCATTGCAGTTCGTACCGGACAGTTGTGTGCGGAACCGACCATGCAGCATTACGGCGTGACCGGTATGGTGCGGGCTTCTTTGGGAATGTACAATACCCGGGAAGAGATAGATATTTTTTGCGAGGGACTGCGTAAAGTGGGAAAAATATTTCGGTTGGGTGATTAAAATTTTAAGGAAAGATGAAAACAATAGCAGAAATTGAGCAGGAGATTGTGGACGAATTTGCGATTTTTGACGAATGGGTGGACAAATATGCCTATCTGATAGAAATCGGTTCCGGGCTGGAAGGCATGGACGATGCGCACAAGACGGAAGAAAACCTGATAAAAGGGTGTCAGTCCAGGGTGTGGTTCCATGCGGAAATGAAAGACGGCAGGCTCTATTTCA
>CAYNXE010000227.1:0-3663 GCA_964400995.1 uncultured Odoribacter sp. | reverse complement strand
TGACTGTTCGTGTCCACATAAGGAGTGTTCATCAACTGCGCCAACACTAATGGTTTACCTTTCAAAGCCTCACCCTTCATCGAAACGAAAATATCTCTCGCCATTTCAAGCGAATCGGAACTGAAATCCAAATCCGAGTTTCCATCCGGTGTCTCTTTCAAAATGTAAAATCCCCTGGAAAATTCCGACTCAACCCGCACCAATGCGGAAGCATACACCGCATATTGGTTCACCGTATTTTCCACTTTCACCGTCAATATGTAATTGCCAGGTTCTTCCGAAACCAAATAACTCAGATCCTTTTCCCTGCCAATCGTATCTACCTTCACGGCCGATACGTAATCCACCTTTCCGCTGTTAAAAATAAACCACGTGTATTTCAAATCGGAAGATGAATATGCCGTTTCCACCGTGATAGGAATGATCAATGAATCCAATAATCGCCTGGAGTTATAGTTCGTATTCATCCCATTTATCTGCATGGAAGGAAGTCGTGAATAATCATAATTCCCCTCGTCTTTATAACAGCCTTGTATCAATGACAAAAGCATGATAAACCCTAATATATATCGTTTCGCATTTTCCATATACATACATTTTAATTTCATTTACCAATCTTCAGTTCCGTCCCGTCCGACCTTTTCAACGGTTCTTCTCCCCGGTTTTCCCGCGCAGCATTTTCTTGTTTCAAAGCTTCTTGTAGCCGGCTCACCAAATAATTCATGTAATGTGCGTCATAATCCGGACCCAAATCATCCCAATACGTCATTGTCGGTCCCCAAGCCGTATTCAAGTATCCTTTCGTGAGTCCCAGGCTTGCGATATACTCGTCATCCCACTTTTCTCCCGTCGCATCAATCAGAAATTGATGTAACACCGGATCATATATACCGATTTTCGTGTTCAGCGTCGCATCTTCCGCTGTCGCCCAAAACGAAGGACGCTCCAATTGATCCGTCACCCAAACATATATACGCTTGGGCGATACAAAACCCGGGACGAAATGTTCGTTCTCCCCGACAGCAATCTTTATCAGCACCTTATCCTTTTTCAACGAAACATCCCGTTTCAATACCACGGGAAGTTTGTTCCTCGTCTTCCCGGCGGGGATAATGTAACAGGAATGCAAAGCAGCATCGTCGAAAGCCACGAAATGTTTGCCGGAAACAGCACAAGAATCCTTCACCGGCAATTGGACCAATTTCACCGGACGGTCATAGTCCACCACCTCTCCTATTGTTTTCAATGGTATCCACACAGTATCCGTTTCCGCCTGAGGTTCGGAATAAATAAATGTACGGAACACCAAAGTATCTGCTGAATTTCCCATATCAAAACCCAACCAACAAGTTTCCACGTTATAAGGAGTCAACTCCTCATCGCAAGCCGCCAATAACACGGACGACAACATCCATAATATCAGAAATTTATTTTTCATACGATTTTCATTTTAATCATTACTTCCCCGCACCCGGATTATATTCCGAATCCGGAAGGGGTAAAATATATTCCGCTTCCCCGATCTCCTCAGCCCCCCAAAGCATTTTACGAATTCCTTGACGCTTGTAGGCGTAAAACAGATGTCCCTCGGCATAAAATTCCCGACGAATCTCCTCCAGTACCCAGTTTTTCACTCCGGCAAGGTCCGCAAAATACGTTGACACATTCACGTTGCGAGCCGCCATGTAATCCGCATACAAGCGATTGGCTTCCTCCAGGTCTGTTGTCGTTTCCAACAAAATCAAGTACACCTCACTCATCCGCAGCATCGGCACAACCTGCAATTTCATCAACAAGATATTGGCACTATACGACTGCTTGGTATCATAATAATACTTTTTCACGCAAGCATAGTTATAATTACCATTTGCATCAGGGATACCCGTGTTCCAAGAATTAGCATAACCGGTATGCGTGGTAATATCCTGTCCCTCGTAAAGTTTGTCGCGCATTTCTGCGGAAATAAACAAAGTCGTGCCGGTCAAGCGATCGCTACCAACCCCGGTCACGCTGATCGAATAGTCAATCAATTTATGGTTGCTCAGTGCGAACAGGCATTCAGAAGGTGCGGCATAATATTGCAAATTGAAATCCGAGATGGAACTCAACCTCGCCGGCATAACCGTGTACACCGCTTTTGCCGCATCGTAAGCTTTTTTCGTCTGCCCCGTGTAAAGATAAAAACGGGCCTGCAAGGCTTTCACCGCATAATAATTCAACCGCAATCCTCGGAAATCCAGAAAACCATCCTCCTGCCCGCTATATGTCAGCGAAGAACTAATCACCGGATCTACTCGCAGGGCATTTTCAGCCGCCAGCAGGTCATGTTCCAATTTCTCGCAAAAAGCCGCATAATCGTAATATCTTGGTAAATTCTTGAACGACACGTCTTCCGAGAATAGCAACATCACCTTGCGTTCCGGATTTTGAGGCATCTGCCCAAAAAGCCGCAACACGTCCAAATGACAGAAAGCCCGAATGGCAAACGCCTCACCCTGCAAGACCCGAAAAGCCACGGAATCCCCGATACAATCTCTCCCGCCTTCCAAATGCCTGAGCACGGAATTAGCCTGTACTATCACGTTGAACAGACCGCCATATATATCAGAAATCGCACTTTTTGCATACATGTTTTCATACTCGTACCGAGCCAAGGCCAAATCCGCGTTCCGGGTTGACCCGGACAGATCCCACAACTGCGCCAACGACTCAATATGCGACATCATCAACCCCTCCCCATACAAATTCCGATCCTTCAATTTCACGTAACATCCCGTCAAGGCATCCTTAAACCCTTCATACGTAGTGTACATATCCTCTTCTTCCGTTTGTCCCTGGGGCTTCACATCCAACCAATCGTTGCAAGAAGAAGATAAAATCCAAAAGCATAAACTGCAAATAATATATTTTTTCATATACGCTTCATTTAATCAAAACAACAAAGAAATACTCAACCCGACGTTACGAGCAAACGGATAGGAAGTACCGCGCTCCCGCTTCACGGAAGAGAGGTAAAAAAGATCGGACATATTCAACGAAAAACGCATATTCTGTATTCCCCGTTTTTGCAAATAAGGGATATTCAAATCATATTGCACGCTTGCCGACTGGAGCGAGAATACATTATCCGACATCACGAAACGGGAAGTCATTCGCGTACTTTCATTACTGATTCCCTTGAAATAGACCTTATCCCCCTCCTGCATCCAGCGGTCCGACCACACCCGATTGTCCACATTGCTCGTTTTAATCGTGGAGGGAGTCACTTCCACTTTATTCAACAAGGTGGAATTATACTGCTTTCCTCCCCAGTGATAACCGAAAGAAAGATTCAACGTCACCCCCTTGTAAGAAAACATTACCCCCGCATTACCTTGATACAAAGGGTTGCTCACGCCCATATACACTTTTGCCGAAGGTTTCCACTCGAAGGTCGGCTCCCAGTCCTTATCCAGAAAGATTTCCTTGCCACTACTCGGGTCTATCCCCAAAGAGCGTACCGCATAAATCGAATTTTGAGAACGCCCCTCGTAATAAAGCGTATTCATATCCACGTCTTCCATCAACATTTCCGCAGTTTGCCGCTTTAAATCATCTGACAGTTTGGTCATCTCATTTTTATTATAAGCCAACTTGCCGGACAGCATCAAACTCATCTTCAGT
>CAYNXE010000226.1:0-3675 GCA_964400995.1 uncultured Odoribacter sp. | reverse complement strand
TTTCCAATAAATCCAAATATTGTCGCATATCCTCAAGACATTTAAAATGTTCGGCTACAAAGTTATCATTTTTTCCGGATAACCATCAGCCCGTGCCGCACCGGAAGCAAAATATTCTCCACCCGGTCATCCCGCTGCACCAGTTCATTGAATTCCAGAATACCCCGCGTCTGGGCATCGCGGCTGTCCGGCTCCACCACCTTCCCGTCCCAAAGCACATCGTCGGCAACGATGATTCCCCCCGGAACCACCTTGTCGAACACCAGGCGGTAATACTCGGGATACAATCTCTTGTCGGCATCTATAAAAACCAGGTCGAACCGCTCCGTCAGCCGGGGAATCACCTCGCAAGCGTCCCCGATATGAAAAACGATGCGGTCCGCCAGACCGCTACGAGCAATGTAAGTCCGGGTAAATTCCTCGATTTCATCGTTGATGTCAATCGTGTGGAGCACTCCGCCCTCCTCCAGCCCCATCGCCATGGCAATGGACGCATAACCGGTGAAAGTGCCGATTTCCAGCACCCGGTGCGCCTTGTTCATCCGGCACAACATTTTCAGGAACTGCCCCTGCATATTCCCCGACAGCATCCGGGGACGCAGAATCTTCCGATGCGTGGCACGGGACAACTCCGTCAAGATTTCCGGTTCCGGTTCCGTATGGGCTTCGATATAGTCTTCCAATTCACTGCTCCATTCCATAACCATCTCATTTATATATCAATACCGACTGTTTCTCCTCCGCAAACACTTCCCGGGCAATTTGCTGCAACACCTCCGCCTTGATGTCCTGCACTTCGGCGCAAATATCCTCCAATTCGTCCACTTTCCCGTAAATCAGGAAACTCTTTCCAATGGACAACATCGCATTCTCGTAATTCTCGGAAGCAAGCGTCATCTGCCCGGTCATCTGCGCCTTGGCTTTCTTCAGCTGCATCTGCCCCAAAGGCATTTCGCACAATTCATTCATCTCCTTCCGACACAACCGCATACATTTGTCCAAATCCTCCGCATCACATCCGAAATACACGGTAAACACGCCCGTATCCGAATAAGGCGTATAAGCCGCCTCCACGTTGTAAGCCAGTCCGTATTTCTCCCGAATGTTCAGGTTCAACCGGCTGTTCATCCCCGAACCGCCCAACACATTCACCAAGAGCGACAAAGCCAACCGGTTGTCCTGCGTATAGTCGTAAGCGACATTACCGATGATGCAATGATGCTGGTAAGTGTCCATCTCTACCTCTTTCGTCCGGGGCACATACAACTCCGGCTTGCACCGCACCAATGACGCCTCATCGCCGGGAATCTCCCCGAAATACCTTTCCACCAACCCCACCAGCTTTTCAAACGGGATGTCCCCTATCGAACTGATGACCATACGGCTCGGCTTGTAATTCCGTTTGACAAACGACAAAATCTCCTCCCTCTGCAACCGCTTGACCGCCTGCTCGCTTCCCAGGATATTCCGTCCTATCGGATAATTCTGGTAAATCAATTCCTCAAAATCATCGAAAATCAACTCCCCCGGCGAATCCTTGTAAGAATTGATTTCGTCGATGACCACCTCCTTCTCTTTCAAAATCTCCTTTTCCGGAAAAACGGAATGAAAAACGATGTCCGAAAACAATTCGAGGGTGCGCCCGTAATCTTTGGGCAGAAAAGAGGCATAGATACACGTGTCTTCCTTGGTCGTATAAGCATTCAGTTCGCCCCCGACATCCTCGATGCGACTCAGGATATGGAAAGCCTTCCGCTTCTCCGTTCCCTTGAAAATCACGTGCTCGATAAAATGGGCGATGCCCTCCTCTTCTGGCTTTTCGTCCCGGCTTCCCACGCCGATAATCAAACCGCACCACGCCGCCCTCCCGGCAATCCGCTGGTGAATCACCTTCAATCCGTTCTTTAAAATATGCGTCTGGTATATGCTCACGTCAATCCCTCCCTGTCGTTATTCCTGCTTGTCGCTTTGAACAAAAAAAGCCCTGCATCGCAAGGCCTTTTTATGCTGAATTCCAATAAAATTTATTTCTGGAACAATTTCTCAAAATCAGCCATGGCAATCTCCTGCTCTTCCAATTTCACGTTCTCCCGAATCACGGCGTAAACTTTATTGTCCAACGCTCTTTCATACAGATGCTCGCGTTGCTTCTGGTCCTCCAGCAGTTTTGCTGCAAAACCGTCCAACTGCTCATCGGTCAGACCGTACAGACCGTATTGCTGCAACTGTGCTGCGGCAATCTGGCGACCTTCCCGCTTCATATCTTCCGCTTCCACCTTCACGTCAAATTCCTTCACGATAGCCGATTTGATCAACTGCCATTTGAACTCGCCCCGATAATCCGCAAAATCTTTGTCCACCTGCTCCGGAGTCATATTCTCGTTCACAGCCACAATCCACCTTTTTAGGAAAGCCTCGGGCAATGCGACATCCTCGTTCTTCTTCACCATTTTCTCCTTGGCGTCAATCGTAAAACGGTATTCGGAATGACCTTTCAGCTGATTCTCGATATCCGCTTTCACCCTTGCCCGGAAATCGGCGGCATCCTTCACCACTCCTTCGCCATACAGCTTCGTAAACAATTCTTCATTCACCTCCGCATCAACGAACCGTTTGATTTCCTTGATGACAAAGCAATAGTTTTCGCCAGCGTTCTCCGCCTCTTCCTTCTTCACGCCCAACATGGCGGCAAAGTCGGTTTTATTGGGATATGCCTTGGCAGCATTGAACTTCACTTCATTGCCCACCTTTTTGTTCTTGAAAGCCTTCAACGACTTCTCGTCTTTCATATAATGAAGCGACATAGAGGCATCTTCATTCTTGATACCGCCCTCCTTCACCTGACCATTTTCATCCAGCTCAATCAATTCGCCTTTCAGGTATTCACTCCCTTCAATCTTTTCCACCGCCACCATATTGCCGTTGTTCTTGCAGATGCCTTCAATCTGCTTGTCGATCATTTCGTCATCAACCTTGATCGTATAATAAGGAATCTTCTCGCGCTTGCTCATCTTGGCATTGACTTCGGGAGCCAAAGCGATGTCATACAAAAACTCCAGATGCTCGTCCTCCAGGTTCTGCTGCTTCTGCTCCGTTTCATTCGGCAGCGGCTCACCCAGAATGTGCAGGTCGTTTTCCTTGATGTATTTGTTCAAAGACTCGCCCAACACCTTATTGATTTCATCCACCAACAAAGATTGTCCGTACAGCTTCTTCACCATACCCATCGGAGTTTTTCCAGGACGGAATCCCTTCACGACTACTTTCTTCTGATAATCTTTCAGCGACTTTTCTACACGTTCCGCGTAATCTTCTTTTCCTAATTCAATCTTAATGGTTGCATTCAGATTGTCAATCTGGTTCTTTGTTATATTCATGCCAATTTTTTGTTTCAGCGGCCGCAACACCTCTTGTCCCGACCGGTTTTACATCATTTGCTTCTTTTCATCCTGCATCAGCTAAAAAGCCACCTCAGTAAGGCGGCTTTCCCTGCTCTGTACGGGCGAAGGGACTCGAACCCCCAAGTCTTGCGACACCAGATCCTAAGTCTGGCGTGTCTACCAATTCCACCACGCCCGCAGGCTAGTTTTCAAGGGTGCAAAATTAATATTAAATTCACAATACTCAAATATTCCCCGAAAAATAATTGTAATTCTGGAAAACCTTGCATTCCAA
>CAYNXE010000225.1:2793-3721 GCA_964400995.1 uncultured Odoribacter sp. | reverse complement strand
TACTGTCTTCTTTGGAAGTCTTCGAGATTACCGGCATTAAAATACATGGCGTAGAACATGAGTTTGCGACTATCCCGGGAGTAATCGAGGATGTGACCGAGATTATCCTGAATCTGAAACAAGTTCGGTTCAAGAGAAAAGTGGAGGATGTTGAGGATGAGAAGCTGACGGTTCTGATTAACGGTCAGGAAGCTTTTAAGGCAGGGGATATCAACAAATTCCTTACCGGATTCGAGGTACTCAACACGGAACTTGAAATCTCCCATATGGATCCTTCGGTGAATTTCCAGATGGAAATCACCATTCAGAAAGGTCGCGGATACGTGCCCAGCACTGAAAACATGCCGGCGGAAGCCGAAGCGGGATTTATCCCTATTGATGCCATTTATACTCCGATACGGAATGTAAAATATGAAATCGAGAACTATCGTGTGGAAGGTAAAACCGACTACGAGAAATTGTTGTTGGAAATCGAAACCGATGGTTCCATTGCTCCTACCGATGCTTTGAAGGAGGCAGCGAAGATTCTGATTCACCACTTCATGCTGTTCTCGGACGAGAAGATTTCTTTGGAAGCCGAGGATAAGTACGGTAATGAGGAATTCGACGAGGAAGTGCTTCACATGCGTCAGCTCCTGAAGACCAAGTTGGTCGATATGGATTTGTCCGTGCGTGCCTTGAATTGCCTGAAAGCTGCCGAAGTAGAAACGCTCGGGGAATTGTGCCGTTTCAACAAGAACGATTTGCTGAAATTCCGCAACTTCGGCAAGAAGTCGCTGACGGAATTGGAAGCTTTGTTGGAAAACAACAATCTCGAATTCGGTATGGATGTTTCAAAGTATAAATTAGATAAGGAATAACATCATGAACCATAAGAAGAAATTTAACCACCTGGGCCGGACCAGTTCACATCGTAAGTTGATGTTGT
>CAYNXE010000225.1:0-2783 GCA_964400995.1 uncultured Odoribacter sp. | reverse complement strand
ACACGCAGTCCCGTCGTACGGTATTCAGCTACCTGAGACAAAAGAAGGCGGTTACGGAATTGTTCAGCGAGATCGCTCCGAAAATCATCAACCGTCCCGGCGGATACACCCGTATCTTGCGTACCGGAACCCGTCTGGGTGATAATGCGGAGACTTGCATCATCGAGTTGGTGGATTTCAATGCCACTTATACGGAGGTAAAGCAGGAGGTGAAGAAAACCACCACCCGTCGCCGTCGTTCTACCGGGGCAAAGAAAGCTGCCGCCGAAGTGACCGAAGCTACGGTTGTGGAGGAGGAAGCTCCGAAGGCAGAGGTTGCCGAAGAAGCACCGAAAGCAGAATAATCTCCCATCCGGGAGTTCAGATAAAAGCGGATCTGCAAAGGTCCGCTTTTTCAATTAGTGCCTGTTTGTTCGGATGGATTTAAAATTTCGTTTGTTTGATTTGCCATTCGCAATTAAAGTGTATAATTTTGTAATGTCTGATGCGGAAGGAATGGTGAAACGTCCGTAGGACCGTGAAAATATTGTTTGGAAGACAAAGGAGTCTTTAGATTGTGATGAATCATGTATGATAAATTAGTAAACAAAGAGGTCAAGTTGGCTTTGGTCGGATTAGGGTATGTGGGTTTACCGCTTGCCCTTGAGTTTGCAAAGAAGATTTCCGTTATCGGATTCGATATCAATGAAGGGTGTCTGGCGAAGATGCGGGAGGGGATAGATCCGAGCAAGGAATTGGAGCAGGAGGCTTTTGAGAATACGGATATAAAGTTCACCTCTTCCATCGAGGAACTGCGGGAGGCTTCTTTTTTTATCGTGGCGGTGCCTACGCCGATTGACAAGCACAATCAGCCGGATTTGACGTCTTTGTTGGATGCGACACGTTCGGTGGCGAAGGTGTTGAAGAAGGGAGATTATGTCGTGTACGAGTCTACGGTTTATCCGGGCTGCACGGAAGAGGATTGCCTGCCTATTCTGGAAGAGATGTCGGGATTGAAAGCGGGCGTGGATTTCAAATACGGTTACTCACCGGAGCGTATTAATCCGGGTGAAAAGATTCATACGTTGCCGAATACGGTCAAGATTGTATCAGGATGCGATGCCGAGGCATTGGATACGGTGGCGAAAGTGTATGAGCTGGTGGTGAAGCCTGGGGTTCACCGTGCTCCGAACATCAAGGTGGCGGAGGCTGCCAAAATTATCGAGAATACGCAGCGGGACGTGAATATCGCTTTGATGAACGAATTGTCCGTTATTTTCAGCCGGATAGGCATCAATACGTATGACGTGCTGGAAGCTGCCGGGACGAAGTGGAATTTTTTGAAGTTTGATCCGGGACTGGTGGGCGGTCACTGCATAGGCGTAGATCCTTATTATTTGGTGTATAAGGCGAACGCACTGAAGTATCACAGTCAGATTATCAGTGCCGGCCGTTATATCAACGATTCGATGGGCGGATATATTGCCAAGAAGCTGGTGAAGAAACTCATCGGCATGAAGAAAGCGATATTGGGAGCGCGTGTTTTGGTGATGGGCATAACGTTCAAGGAAAATGTGGCGGACATCCGTAATTCGAAGGTGGTGGATATTATCAAGGAATTGAAAGATTTCGGAGTAGAGGTGGATGTTGTCGATCCCTATGCCGACTCGGAGGAGGTGAAGAAGATATATGGCTTTGGATTGGTGAAAGAGCCCTGGAATAATTACGATGCGGTGGTGGTGGCTGTGTCGCACGATGCTTACCGGAACTTGGACGAGCAGTATTTCAAGTCGTTGACTTGTGATGAAGCCGTGCTGGTGGATGTAAAAGGGATATATCGCAACCGGATTCATGAATTGAAGTATTGGAGTTTGTAGGGAATTGCATACTTTTGTGGTATGTAGTAAAAACGGAGGAAACTCCGGAATTAGCATAAAAATGTCCTCTCTGGGAGTTTAGACAAAAGGCGGATCTTTACAGGTCCGTTTTTTTTGTTTGTATGTTATTGCTTCTATTTGTTCGGATTGGCCTAATATTTTGTTTCTGGGTATTGCTATTACCGATAAAGAGTATAATTTTGTAGCGTTTCCCTAATAGACGTAGGATTTGGGGGACTTTTGGGTTGCCCCGAGCATCTGTTTATCATGAAAATGAACGATGTAGCAAAGAGAGATTCTTTGGGAACTTCAAGAGACTTGGAATGTAACTTTCTGGTTAGCAATGAGATTGACGACCGGGCAGGAGTAGAAGATTTGTCTTTTAGCGGAAAAGAACCGAAGAGATGGTATGTGATGCGCGACCTGAAACGTAGCAATGCCGCCTTGCCTGCATACAAACAGCTTGCTGCCTTGAACATTGAACTTTTCACGCCGATGAAGCAGCGTTTGACGGTCGTTGGAGGAAAGAAGATACGAAAAGAGGTTCCCTTCTTACAGGATTTGTTGTTCGTTTATGCCATGCGGGAAGAACTGGATGCGATTGTTCAATCTATTCCTACGCTGCAATACCGGTTCATTAAGGGCGGAAGATATTGCGAGGCGATGACCGTCCGGAATAGTGAAATGGAGCGTTTTATTCATGCCATCCGCAACACGGACAATCCCCGCTATTATAGCCCCGAAGAGATTACGCCCGCCATGCAGGGGCGCAGGGTGCGGATCGTCGGTGGTCCGCTTGACAACTATGAGGGTTGCCTGCTCACGGTGCGAGGCTCCAGGAGCAAACGTCTGCTACTGGAAATCCCTAACCTGGTTGCCACTGGGATAGAGATCACTGATTGTGATTATGTGCTTGTTTGATTGTAG
>CAYNXE010000224.1:0-3752 GCA_964400995.1 uncultured Odoribacter sp. | reverse complement strand
GACTGGATTCCGGTGGAAAAGAGCTGGCGGTTGAATGAAAAGCATTACGGCGCATTGCAGGGACTGAACAAGGCGGACACGACGGAAAAATACGGGGAGGAGCAGGTGCTGATTTGGCGAAGAAGCTATGACATCCCGGCCCCGGCGTTGTCTCCCGAGGACTCCAGAAATCCGAAGTTCGATTTGCGCTACCGGAGGTTGGCTCCGGAGCAGGTGCCCGTTACGGAATCTTTGAAGGATACGGTTGAACGGATTTTGCCCTACTGGGAAAAAGAGATTTTGCCTTCCCTGCACACGGTTGACCAGATTCTGGTGACGGCTCACGGCAACAGCCTGCGGGGAATCATCAAACACCTGAAACACATTTCCGACCAAGACATTGTCGGTTTGAATCTGCCGACTGCCGTGCCTTATGTCTTTGATTTCGATGACGATTTGCATTTGACGGGCGATTATTTTTTGGGTGATCCCGAAGAAATCAGGCAACTCATGGATGCCGTTGCAAATCAAGGCAGGCAAAAATAATTTCGGGAAAGCCCGAAGACCGGATGGAAATTTACTGAATGTGATTAAAATGAAATAACTCTTTTACGCCGTAAAGCATAAAAGAGTTATCCTGTTAATCCGTCTGAAAAGCCGGCTTAAATCTTCGCATTCACGATGGCGAGGATTTCCGCTTCAAGCTGGTTGGCTTTGGCAACGATTTCTTCGCCCTGTTTGATGATGTCGGCAGCGAAAGCCTTGTCTTCCAATCCGGCGGCATTGATCTTGACATTCAAGAAAGCCCCCATGACTCCGGCACGTGCCGCCAAAGCGCCTACTCCGGCATCGGTCACCGAATTCGGATTGCCGATTTCAGCCATCGCCTTGGCTACGGACATACATTCATAACACAGACGCATGGTCTTGAACGGAACTTCCGTGGCAAAACGAGTCGCTTCCTGAACGGCACGCTGACGAGCAGCCTTTTCCTCTTCGGTCTTCTTGGGCAATCCGAATGCGTCCATGATTTTATTGAATGCGTTGGTATCCTCGTCAACTAATTTGATGAGCTCGGTTTGGTAGGATTTGCCTTTTTCCGCCCAGTTGCTAAATTCTTCCCAACGCTCGTCCCAACCGCGCTTGTGGGAGGAGAGGTTTGCCACCATGCTACCTAACGCTGAACCCATGGCGCCCATGTAAGCGGAAATCGAACCTCCGCCGGGTGCCGGGGATTCGGAAGCCGTCTCATCGGCAAATTCCGTCAGATTCATGTCGATCAGTTTCTTTTTCCCCTTGTTGGCTTCGTCTTCCAGGATGTATTCGATGATTTTCTTGTGCGGGTCGAAAGGATAGAGTTCATCCAATCCCAAAGACTTCACGGCAATTTTGATCAGTTCCTTGTCGGAAATACCCGTGGAGCGTTGCTGTTTCCGCAGAAAATAGCGTCCTGCCTCCAGCATGGCGTTCAAAGGAATGACCCCGACCAGTTCGGAACCCGTCACCCGGATGCCCCGGTCTGCCGCCTTACGGCACACCTCGTCAAAAGCCTCGTGCATGGAGGTGACGGAAATGTCCGTCAGATTCATGGAAATCTGTGCGATTCCGTATTCTTCGATAAACCAGCCGATGGCTTTCACGGATTTCAGCGTTCCGGGAATCATGACCGGTTTGCCGTTTTCATCCAATACTTTCTTGCCGGTAATCGGATTGCCTTCCCGTTTTACCCGTCCCCGTTCCCGGACATCGAAAGCGATGGAATTGGCACGGCGGGTGGAGGTGGTGTTCAGGTTGACGTTGTACGCCACCAGGAAATTCCGGGCTCCGACGGCAGTGGCACCGGTCTTGGCGGTCCAGGCGTTCAGTTCGCGGGGACCGAAATCGGGATGCCACGTCTCACTCGGCAAGCGTTCGCCCAATGCCTCGTATTCTCCGGCACGGCAGGTCGCCAGGTTCTTGCGTTCCGGCACATAAGCGGCACTTTCGTAGCAATAAACCGGAATGTTCAATTCCTCGCCGATTCGTTTGGCGAGCTTCCGGGCGTATTCTACCGTTTCTTCCATGGTGATGCCGGAAACCGGAACCAACGGACATACGTCCGTCGCACCGAAACGGGGATGCGCTCCCTTGTGCTTGGTCATGTCTATCAATTCTGCTGCTTTCTTCACCGCACGGAAAGCAGCCTCGCAAACCGGCTCCGGTTCGCCGACCATGGTCACCACGGTACGGTTGGTCGCTTTGCCCGGATCTACGTCGATGACACTGATGCCTTCGACGGTTTTCATCGCCGCCGTAATCTGGTCGATGATATTCATGTCGTTTCCTTCACTGAAATTGGGAACGCATTCGATTAGTTTTTTCATGTGTTTTCCTTTTTATGATTATTGGATTTTTAATATTGTTCACCTCTTAAAAAGACAGTCTCGATGAGATTTGCCGTGTAAGCATAAGGAAGATATTCTATTCCTGAAAGGGGAGTGGTGATATAGAAGTTGGCAAGTTTACCAACGGCTATGCTACCGACTTCTTCCTGTACACCCATGGCGTATGCCGTGTTGATGGTCGTCGCATGGATGACCTCTTCCGGCAGCATCTTGTAATTGATACAGCCCAACGACATGATGAATTTCATGTTTCCGGAAGGAGACGAGCCGGGGTTGTAATCCGAAGCCAGGGCGACGGGCAGACCCGCGTCAATCATTTTCCGGACGGGAGAATAGGGCATGTTCAGGAAAAAAGCGGCTCCGGGCAGAACGGTCGGCATGGTTTCGCTGCCCAGCAGGCTCTTGATTTCTTCATCGCCGACATATTCCAGGTGGTCCACGGAAAGGGCGTCATATTTTACCCCAACCTGCACACCACCCGAGTAGTCCAGTTCGTTGGCATGTATCTTCGCACGCATTCCGTACTTCATGCCGGCATTCAGCATGCGGTCGGTATCCTCCACGGTAAAAAATCCCCTGTCGCAAAATACGTCGATGTAATCCGCCAATTCCTCACCGGCAATCAGGGGTATCATTTCGTTGATAATCAAATCCACGTATTCCGTCTGCCGTCCCTTGTATTCCGCAGGTACGGCATGCGCTCCCAGAAAGGTGGATTTTATCAGCAGGGGAGTCTCCTGTTTCAGTCTGCGGATGACCCTTAGCATCTTCAGTTCGCTTTCCGTGTCAAGTCCGTATCCGCTCTTGATTTCCACGGCTCCGGTTCCGAAACCGGCAATCTCCTGGATGCGTTCAAATGCGGCGTCGAACAGTTCTTCTTCCGAAGCTTTCCGGATGCGTTCCGCCGAATTCAGGATGCCTCCGCCTCTTTTGGCAATCTCTTCGTAGGAGAGTCCCCGGATTTTATCGATGTACTCGATTTCCCGACTGCCGGCATAGACCAAATGGGTATGCGAATCGCAATAGGAGGGCATGACCAGCCGTCCCGAAGCGTCGATTTCCTTGACGGTGTCTCCCTGGGCATAAACGGCCTCCAGGTCCAACTCTTCCATTTTTCCGAAAGCGGCGATTTTCTCGTCTTCCACCAACAGGTAGGCATTCGGAATCATATCGAGCCGGGACATGTCCTTGCCCGCCACGAACGTTCTCGGAACAGATTCTGTCTGAACGAGTTGTTTGATGTTTATGATTAACGTTTTCATCTCTTTTCTTTTTAGGTATTTCGGAAACGAAAGTATTAAAAAAATGAATATAAAAACCATTTCAGGCAGATTAAAAACGTTTGTGTTAAAATCTGCCTGCGGTTATCGTCAACAGAACACCTGAAAC
>CAYNXE010000223.1:0-3804 GCA_964400995.1 uncultured Odoribacter sp. | reverse complement strand
ATGAATGCAGCAGAAGTTCAACGCCTTTGTTTGAAATGGAATATTCCTTTTTACGCTTATCGCTTGCCGGGCGGAAAGGATGTTTTCTGGGGTGCGCAATTGAACGGTGATGTGCAGCCTTTCCGGGAGATGTCGGATGTCGGGGAGGAGCGGGGATTTGTTATGGTACCGTTTCGGGAGACGGCGGATTGTCCAGCGTTGTTCATCAGGTCGGAATTGTCGTTTGTCAATGAGAGCGGAGATGCCGGAATGGCGGATGTGCTTTGGCAGCATCGGCGGGAGGCGAAAGCTGTTGATGCTCCTTTGCCCGGTGTCGGACAAGAGGAGTATTACAAGCAAGTGGCTGATTTAATTGCCGCTTTGAAGCGGCAAACTGTTTCCAAGTTGGTGTTGTCCCGGAATATCCTGGTGGAGTGCGATGCACTGCAAATGGCACCGGAGTGGTTTGCGAAGTTGACGGAGGCTTATCCGGAGGCATTTGTGTTTCTGGTGTCTGTTCCCGGCGTGACGACCTGGATAGGGGCTACGCCGGAAGTCTTTCTGAGGCAGGAAAGGGGAAGGGCGGAGACGATGGCTCTGGCGGGAACCCGGTCTGCCGGGACGAAAGGTGCCTGGGGGGAGAAGGAAATCGAGGAGCAGCAGATTGTTGACCGCTATGTGGAGGAAGTGTTGAACGGCAAAGGGGAATGGAGAAAGGAAGGCCCTTTTTCAAAGCAGGCGGGGCAGGTGGAGCATTTATGCACTTTGTTCGAGCATAACGGTGTTTTGTCTTTTGCTCAGATAGACCGGATTCGGCATGAGTTGCATCCGACGCCGGCGGTGGGAGGAGTTCCCGTCCGGGAGGCGGTCGAACTGCTGGAATGGACGGAAAGGCATAGACGGAGGTATTATGCCGGTTATTTGGGGCCTGTCGGACCGGGAGCGGAATTTCATTGGTTCGTGAACCTGAGGAGCATGGAATTGTTTGCCCAGCAAGCCTGCCTGTTTGTCGGAGGGGGAATCACCGCTTTGTCGGAGCCTGACAAGGAATGGAAGGAAACGGAAATGAAATCCCGGACTTTGCTGAATGTTATGACTTGACGGAAAAGGTCAAACTTTTTTAACTTTGCCTATTGATTGAAACAAATATTTTATGAGAGTTTTTCGAATGATTTTGTTGGGACTGGCAATGGCTTTGTTTGCCGTTAATTTCTGGGCTATCGATTACCAGAATCCGGGGGCGAGGCAGAGTATCTGGGCTTATTTCCGCATCGGTGTCGCTTTTGTACTTGTACTGATTCTTCTTGGATCTATTCGCCGGGATTTCAAACAAAAGAAATAGGACGGTGTTATTTAATTGAATATGAATAATTTGTTGAGATATACATCGGACAAGGAGGGGGTGAGAATACTGGTAGATGTGTTGGCGCGGAAAGGAGTGCGGAGGGTGGTACTTTCCCCGGGTTCCCGAAACGCCCCTTTGTTGATGACTTTTGCTAGAAACCAAAAAATACGGTATTATGTGGTGCTGGATGAGCGAAGTGCCGCCTTTATGGCTTTGGGTATGGCGCAGCAGTCGGGCGAGCCTGTCGCTCTGGCATGTACTTCCGGTACCGCCGCTTTGAATTATGGTCCGGCGATAGCGGAAGCCTACTATCAGCGTTTGCCTTTAATCGTGATTACTGCCGACCGCCCGGAGGAATGGATAGACCAAGAGGATAGCCAGACAATCCGGCAGAACGGTTTGTTTGCCAATGTGGTAAAAGGTTCGTGGCAGTTGCCGGCGGAACCTGCGGACGAGGAGGGACGCTGGTATGTCAACCGATTGGCGAATGAAGCCGTGAATTGCGCCATGAGGGGGCGCAGGGGGCCGGTTCATGTCAATGTACCTTTGCGAGAGCCGCTTTACCGGCAATGTGCTTGTCCTGAGGAACAACCTCGTATCGTGGAGTTGGTGGATGCGGCTCCGGTTTTGTCGCCTGAGGCGTTGTCCGATTTGACACACCGGTGGAAGGCTTGCCGGAAGGTGATGATTCTGGCGGGATTTCAGTTGCCCGAGCCGCGATTAAAAGCCTGTTTGCATCGGTTGGCAGCATGGGAGCAGGTTGTGGTACTGACGGAAACGCCGTCCAATCTGGGCACTGAGCGGCACATCGGAACCATTGACCGGGTGCTGGCGACGATTCGGGAGGAGGAAAAGCCTGCTTTTGCTCCGGATTTGCTGATTTCTTTCGGCGGGTCTTTGATTTCCCGGCAGGTGAAGACGTTTTTGCGTCAGTATCCGCCCCGGGAGCATTGGTATGTGGATCAGAGCGAACTGCCTGCGGACACGTTCAAGGCATTGACCGCCCAAATCAATCTGAAAGCGGTGGATTTTTTCGATTTGCTGGAGAAAAATATGACTTCCGTTTCTTCGGATTATGCCGATCGGTGGCGACGGAAAAAGAAAACGGCAGCTGTTTGCCACGATGAATTTGCCCGGCAGACGGGATGGTGCGACTGGAAAGCGTTTTCATTGATATTGCCTTCAATTCCGGAGGGAGCGGCTTTGCAGTTGGCAAACAGTACGCCGGTGCGTTATGCCCAGTTGTTTGAATGTCCCCAGGTGGGGCGGGTGGATTGCAACCGGGGTACCAGCGGAATCGACGGTTCGGTTTCGACGGCTGTCGGTGCTGCTGCCTTGAATGCCGGACTGACAGTGTTGGTGACGGGAGATATGAGTTTCCTTTACGACAGCAATGCCTTGTGGAATAAATACATTTCTCCCCGCCTGAAAATCATTGTCATGAAAAACGGGGGAGGCGGTATTTTCCGTTTCATTCCGGGACCGTCGGAGTTGCCGGAACTGGAGGAGTGTTTTGAGACGGCCTGCGAGGTGAATGTGAAAGGGTTTGCCGATTTGCATCGCTTCCGTTATTTCCAGGCGGCGAATGCGGAGGAATTGCAATCCGTCCTGCCGTCCTTCTGGCAGGAAAGCGAAGCCCCAGCCCTGTTGGCGGTGGAGACACCCGGTCCGCTCAATGCCGACGTGCTGAAAGCGTATTTCCGCCAGCTTGCGGAAGCAGGTAATGTCCCTGCTCCGATCGGATAGGTCCGCTTTATTTGAATTTGACATTGGTGTTGCGGAAGTGTTTGAAATATACTATTTTTGTTAAAGCGTATGGATAAACACGATATTTTCAAACTTCTTTCCAAGGGTGAACGTGTCACGTTGGAATGCAAGAAGGCGCAGAATGCTGTGCCCAATTCCTTGTGGAGTACCTATTCGGCTTTTGCAAACACGATTGGTGGAACAATCCTATTGGGTGTCTTTGAGAATTTGAAGGAGAAGGATAGGCAAAAACGCTTCCAGTTCGTTGGTGTCGAGGATCCGCAAAAAATAGTCACTGATTTTTGGAATATCATCAATAGTAACAAGGTAAATGAAAACATTCTCAATGACGGTGATGTTGAAGTTGTGAATGTAGACGGCGTGCGGATTGTTTGCATACATGTACCGCAGGCTGATTGGCAGTTGAAACCTATTTATCTGAATGACAATATATATAAAGGTACGTATAGACGGAATCATGAAGGCGACTATCATTGTACGGAGCGTCAGGTGAGAGCCATGATACGTGACTCTTTCGAAGACGGTAATGATGGAATTTTGGTTGAACACTATGACATGAACGATATCGACCTTGATACGTTGCACCGTTACCGAACCTTGTTCCGGGTGTGGAATACCGATCATGTGTGGAATGAAGCGGATGACAAGTTTTTCCTTAGAAGTCTGGGCGGATATATCATTGACAGGGATTCGGGAAAAGAAGGACTTTCAAT
>CAYNXE010000222.1:0-3831 GCA_964400995.1 uncultured Odoribacter sp. | reverse complement strand
TCATATCCATCTTCTTCTGGATGCTTTACAGCATTTTTTACAAATCCGACTAAAAATTGTGCCGACAAATCAATCACCGCGTCTTCCGCCGTCTTCTTCGCAAACTGTTTAAAAACACGTATGGGAACATCCACCTTTCTTCCTCCCGTGGCAAGAATCTTTCCTCCTTTTATGAATTTGGCTACTTTACCGACCTGGACCAATTCCAATACCAAAAAGCCACCGGCTGCAATACGACTTGCTTCTTCCCCATCGAAATCTTCTCCTGTCACCAAAATGTATATATCTTCTGCCGGCAAAGCATAACTCCCTACCAATTTACCGGTTTCCCCTACCATTTGCCCTAAAAGACTTGTCAACTCACAACTCAAACAATCATCCTGATAATCGGATAAAGACAAGGTATGCCAATTTTCTTTGTCAAAAGAAATGGAATATTTTTGAATTACTTCTGCCGAGTTTTCCAAATAACTCGCAACAATTCCTCTGTCATTAATTAAACGATAATAAGTTACATTTTCTTTGTCATCCAAGCATACCGCATCATATCTCAACATTTTTTTATTCGCAATCAATTGAGGAGTACATTTCTGCCAACGTATTGTTATTGTTTTATTATTTCTATCCGTCACAATCATAACATCCTTGTCCCTTTCAAACATCCTCACGACCACCCCGGGGTCATGAATCACGTCCCATTGCCACTTGGCTAGTTCCCTGCCGCCACGGTAGTCCATCAGGTTATTGGGCAGGGCGCCCTCAGACAGTCCCAGGGACTTGTCGAAAGGATGCCTCAGGGATAGACGACCGTGTGCCAACTCATGAGCCGCAGCCGTGGCAAAATCCTCAAAATTCTTTTGAAAACACTATAAATCAGCGCTATTACTATATTTTTTCGTATCTCATTTTTTTTCATTATCTTCACCGCTCAAAATTACAATTAGTTTTCATATTTCAAAGATATGCCTGAAACCGCACAAGAATTCGACCTGGTGATGGACGCGTGCCGGGACATCTTCCTGAAGAAAATGCACGACTACGGCACGGCGTGGCGCATCCTGCGTGCCACTTCCCTCACCGACCAAATCTTCATCAAGGCAAACCGCATACGCAGCCTGGAAGAAAAAGGTATTTCCAAAGTCAATGAAGGCATTGTTCCGGAATTCATCGGAATCATCAACTACTCCATTATGGGGCTGATACAGCTGGAATTAGGCTGGGGGAACGACACGGTTGCCGAACAGGAAAAAATAGCCGCCCTTTACGAGAACTATTTTCAAAAGGCAAAAAAACTGATGCTGGACAAAAACCACGACTACGGGGAAGCCTGGCGCAGTATGCGAATCAGCTCCTACACGGATTTGATTCTTATGAAAATCAAACGGACCAAACAAATCGAAGACAACCAGGGCAATACCCTGATATCGGAAGGCATCGACGCCAACTATTACGATATGATCAATTACGCCGCATTCGCACTCATTCGGCTGATTGTCGAGAACAAAGAAGAGGCGCAGACCAACCTCAAACAATGACTGAAATAACACGCTAAAGACAAAATACGATGAAGTTAATTAAAAACCTATGCAGAATCTTAGTCGGACTTCTGTTTATCTATTCCGGATTCGTCAAAGGAGTTGACCCGCTGGGTTCCAACTACAAATTTATAGACTACTTCAATGCCTTTCACATGGGCTGGATGGACGGCAGTGCCATTTTTTTCTCCTTCCTGCTGTCTCTGGCTGAATTTCTAATCGGAATCTGCCTGTTTCTGAACATCAAAACCAAATGGGCGGCATGGGGAGCATTGCTGTTTATGGGATTCTTCACTCCGTTGACCCTGATACTCGCCATCAAAAACCCCGTAACGGACTGCGGTTGCTTCGGAGACGCCCTGGTACTGACCAACTGGGAAACTTTCTGGAAAAACGTCATCCTGCTGGCAATGACACTGGTCGTCTTCTTCCACAAGGAAAAATACAAATCCATATTCAATTTCCTGGAACAGACAGTCATCCTCGCAAGCACGATCATTTTTATGCTGTGTATCGAATTCTACTGCTACCGGCATCTGCCTATCCTCGATTTCAGACCTTACGCCATTGGCAAGAACATCAGCGAAGGCATGACCATTCCGGAAGGCGCCCCCCACGACGAATACGCCATTACCTTAAAATACAGGAACAAACAAACCGGAGAAACGAAAGAATTCAACGAACAAAACTACCCCTGGCAGGATACCCTGAACTGGGAATACGTCAGTTCGTCGGAAAAATTGATACAGGAAGGCTTCAAGGCACCCATTCACGACTTTGTCATCGAACATCCGGAAATGGGAGACATCACCCAGGACGTCCTGCAAGATAACGGATACACCTTCCTGGTGGTGGCATACAACATCAACAAGACCAATCCGGATAACCAGAAAAAACTGAACCAACTGGCGGCCTATGCGCAAGACAAGGGCTATCGTTTCTACTGCTTGTCGGCATCCGTCGCAGACGATACCCGGAAATATGCGGAAAATCATCAAGTCAATTATGAATTCTGCTCCACCGATGAAATCCAGTTGAAAACCATCGTGCGCTCCAACCCCGGACTGGTATTGCTCCGGGAAGGCACCATCCTGAACAAATGGGGTCACCGGGACCTGCCGGAAGTCGGTGAAATCAAAGACAAGGACCTCACGGCTTACAGTCTCGACAAACAACAAGGCACTACGGACAAATACATGGTCTGGACACTTATCCTTATCTATGTCGGCTGCCTGTTCGTCTACCTGTGCCGGAAATACAAAAGACAACTGAAATAAGAACAAACATCACACTTAAAGACAATAAATTATGAGAAAGAAAATCGTTGCAGGCAACTGGAAAATGAACAAAACCCTCCAGGAAGGCATCGAACTGGCCAAAGAGGTTAATGACAAAGTGAAAACAGCCCATGCCGACAAAGTAACCGTTGTCATTGGCACGCCGTTCATCCACCTGTCTGAAGTAAGCAAAACCGTCAACCCGGCATCCATTGCCGTTGCCGCACAGAACTGCGCAACCGAAGCATCCGGTGCATACACGGGCGAAGTTTCCGCAGCCATGGTGGCTTCCACCGGTGCCAAATACATCATCCTGGGACACTCGGAAAGAAGAAGCTATTACGGCGAAACGGATGAAATCCTCGTCAAGAAAGTAGAACGCGCACTGGAGAACAAACTGGAAATCATCTTCTGCGTGGGCGAAGTGCTCGCAGAAAGGGAAGCCGACAAACACTTTGAAGTGGTGAAATCACAACTGACCAACGGACTGTTCAACCTCCCGGCTGAACAATTCGCACACATCACCGTCGCATACGAACCCGTATGGGCTATCGGTACCGGAAAAACGGCCACCTCGGCACAAGCCGAAGAAATGCACGCTTTCATCCGCAAAACCATTGCAGAAAAGTACAATCAGCAAGTCGCCGACAACACCTCTATCCTTTACGGAGGAAGCTGCAACGCCAAGAATGCGGACGAATTGTTCTCACAACCGGACGTAGACGGCGGACTGATTGGCGGTGCCTCATTGAAAGCCGATGATTTCCTCGCTATCATCACCGCACGTCAAAACCATTAAAACAAAACAAGGAGACATTCTCCTTGCACATACCAACGGGCGTCCCCAAATCAACCTCTTGACTTTGGGGACGCTCGTTTTCATATTCTGTACCTTTATACACAAAAGCAAATATTCTCCATTGAATTTGGGATATTAAAACAAAAATCATAACTTTGTTCTAACCTAACGAACTCTAAAACAAACATGAAAGCAACAAAGAAGACAGTCTGGTCTACAA
>CAYNXE010000221.1:0-3837 GCA_964400995.1 uncultured Odoribacter sp. | reverse complement strand
AGCATTTATTTGCCATCATTGACTTGTTTCCTGACTTGAACATCAACTGGTTGATTAGACATCTGGGGGCACCGTTTATTGAGCAAAAGTCATTGCGGATCATTCATCGGAATGACTACGGATTTTGCGAAGATTGTCTTGACAAAGAAAAAGAAATCGAGATGTTGAAAGCCATGTTGGACAAGAAAGAGCAGGAAATCAAGGAAATGTACATTGAATTTGGCAAGATGACGGAAAAGTTGCACCAATTGGAACGGGCGGATTCCCTGAACTAAGCGGAAATTTTTCCGGTCATGAAACAGCCAATAGTAAAAAAATGACAATCCGTTATTTTTTTCTAAAATCATTTCTATATTTGCAAAACGAAAGCGAATAAAAAATGACAGTACAAAATCACATAGCTCAAAATTGGTGGTGGCACCGGTTGAACTTCGTAATAAACGATGAGGTTATGTGATTCTATTGAATAAAGAAAATACGAAACGCCTGATGTTTATTACGGACATCAGGCGTTTTTTTTATACACCCCATAATCTTAAACATCATGAAAAACGACAAAAAAATCACCCTGACAGAACGGGAAATGCCCACTCAATGGTATAACATCGTGGCGGATATGCGCACCAAACCGCTTCCACCCCTGAATCCGGCAACCCGGGAGGTCGCCACCAAGGCGGATTTCATGCAGATTTTTGCCGAAGAACTGGTCAACCAGGAATTTTCACAGGAACGGTTCATTGAGATTCCGGAACAGGTGCAGGATTTATACAAAATCTGGCGTCCGACTCCGTTGGTCAGAGCCTATGCACTTGAAAAGGCGCTGGATACGCCGGCAAAAATATATTTCAAAAATGAAAGCACCAGCATGGCAGGCTCCCACAAGCCCAACACCGCCATTCCCCAGGCATATTACAACCACAAGCAAGGCATCAAGCGCCTGACCACCGAAACCGGAGGCGGACAATGGGGGTCGGCACTCAGTTTTGCCGCCCGTTATTTCGGCATGGACCTGAAAGTGTTTATGGTGAAAGTCAGCTACCAACAAAAGCCCTATCGGAAACTGATGATGAACACCTGGGGTGCGGACGTCATTCCCTCTCCGAGCAACCTGACGGAAGCGGGCAGACAGATTCTGCAACAACATCCGAACTCCTCCGGCAGCCTGGGCATAGCCGTCTCGGAAGCCATTGAAATGGCAGCCAAAGACCCGGAAACCAATTATTCCATCGGAAGCGTGCTCAATCATGTTTTGCTGCACCAAACCGTCATCGGAGAAGAGGCGATTCGCCAAATGGAGAAAGCCGGGGACGAGCCGGACATTGTCATCGGTTGTTTCGGAGGAGGCTCGAATTTCGCGGGCATCGCCTTTCCCTTCCTGCGGAAGAATTTCACCGAAGGCAAAAACATCCGGGTCATCGCAACGGAACCGCAATCCTGTCCCAAGCTGACCCGGGGAACATTCCGGTACGACTTCGGCGACACAGTCGGTCTGACCCCTCTGCTTCCGATGTACACGTTAGGGCATCATTTTGAACCTGCCGACATCCATGCCGGCGGATTACGCTATCACGGAGCCGGCGCCATCGTCAGCCAATTGTTGAAAGACCGGTTGATTGAAGCCACGGACATGCCGCAAATAGAAACATTCGAAGCCGGTGTTTTGTTTGCCCGCACGGAAGGCATCATTCCGGCGCCCGAATCCACACACGCCATTGCCCAGGCGATACGCGAAGCAAAACAAGCCAAGGAGGAAGGCAAGACCAAAACCATTTTGTTCAACCTCTCCGGACACGGGATGATCGACCTGTACGCCTACGAGCAATATTTCGCCGGCAAACTGGAAAACTATACCGTTCCCGATGAAGAAATCGCCAAAGCATTGGAATTGTAAAGACCATCCAGTTCGCAAGGTTTGCAACCTTGTGAACTGGATTCATATCATTCCTCCTTGCAATACCTCTTGATGATGTTGTACGCCTCGACAATCCCCAGCTCCCCGGCTTTGCTCAAATCCGCATTCGCCAGCGCCTTCTGTCCGGTATAAATGTAGAGCAGCCCCCGATTAAAATAAGCCTCCGCCAAATCCTTGTCCTTCCGGATAGCCTGCGAATAGGCGGCAATCGCCTTGTCTATCTCTCCGTTCTTCGCATACACATTGCCCATGTTGTACAAGGCAAACACAAAATCAGGGTCGATTTCCAAACACTTGTCATACCCAGCCAGCACCAGGGAATAATCCGTCTTCTGACGTTCCGCCGGTTTCCCGCCCACGACTCGGGGCGTCTTGTCCTCCACCGATTCGATGTAGTCGTACATCAGCACCCGGGCATTCGCCAGATTGAACAAAGCCAGCAAATGCTGCGGTTCCTTGTCCAACAGGGCGGAAAAATCAGCAATGGCCTTCGGATATTCCTGCTGATTGACATAAAAACTGCCCCGCAACAAATAACTGTCCGCATCCCCGTCCTTGGCAATCCGCTCCGACAATTTGTCCATGTAAGACCGGACGAAATCCGGCGGATAAGATTGGTGCTTATTGCACAAGGTAATCGCCGGGTCGTAATGGTGAGACTGGTTATAGTTCATGACATGGCGGTTGTAGTATTGCACCTTCCCGCTCCGCAACGAATCCAGGCTCATGTATTGCACATAAAACACCTCCTGAAGCTCGACAATCACTTTCTTGTCCTGCACGCGACCGTTAACCACGTCCCGAATTTCATCCTGCCGGCTATTGATATCAATCAATTTCTGGAAATTGGCAGTCGTATCCACCAACGCATTCCGGTCGCCCTCCTTCATCTTCCGGTAACGGTCCATGACCTGCATCGCCAAAAAACGGTCCTCTTCCGCCTCCTTCCTCTCGTTCAACTCCTCCCTCACCGCCGCACGCACGATGTAAGCCTTCACGAAATCAGGATACAGCCGGATACTCTCGCTGAAATCATCGAACGCCCCGTACCAGTCCTTGATTTCCATTTTCAAAAGCCCCCGGTTGAAATAAACCAGGATATTGTCCGGATTCAGTTCCACCACCTTGTCCAAATCACGTATGGCGGCATTGGTCTCCCCGATTTCCGACCGGAGCAAGGCCCGGTTATAATAAGCGAAGACATAATTGCTGTCCACCCGGATCACCTCATCATAATCGGCAAGCGTTTCCGGAAACCTTTTCATGTCATACCATACCATCGCCCGGCTCATCAATATCCGCTTGTTTTTCGGATTCGCCTTCAAGGCACGGTTAAAATCCTCGATGGCACTGTGGTAATCCTTCTGCTGATAATACAGATACCCCCGCAGACCAAACGCATCGTCCGAAAACATATTCAGCCGCACCGCCGCATTGCAATCCGCCATGGCACCCTTCGTATCGTTCAGCTTCTCCCGCACAATGGCACGATTCAGATAAGCCGGCAACAATTTATCGTCAATCTGCAAAGCCTTTGAATAATCCTTTTCCGCCGCCTTGTAATCCCCCAGTTCAGACTCCGTAATCCCCCGGCTGGCATACACATAAGCCGCAGTCGGGTCCAGGGCGATGGCTCGGGCATAATCCTTCAGCGCATCCTCGAACTTTTTCATGCCGTTCAAGGCAACACCCCGATACATATAGGCATGGAAATAATTCGGATTCAAATCCACCGCATTGGAAAAATCCTGAATGGCTCCCTCGTAATCGTCCAGATTCAATTTCGCCAGTCCCCGGAAGAAATAAGGTTCCGACAGATAAGGCTTTACCCGGATGATGTTGTTGAAATTATCTATGGCACTGACATAGTCGTCAAAATAAATCGCATTCTGCCCCATGCGGAGCATGCTTGCCGTGTTCAACTG
>CAYNXE010000220.1:0-3848 GCA_964400995.1 uncultured Odoribacter sp. | reverse complement strand
CAAAACGATGAGCAAAAAAACAACAAGATTAGAAAAACTGTTCGAAATAGACTGGGAACCGACAGAAGGATTGCAAGTCTTTGAGAAAATGACATACAAAACTTTATGGAAAGGGAAAACTAAAGGGAAACGGTTGGCAGGGCGGCTCATTAGTTGTGTCGTGCAAATAAAAGATAAAACGATGAGCAAAAAAACAACGAGAATTGAAAAATTGATTGAAACGCCCTGGAAACCGACAGCAGGATTACAAGCCTTTGAAGAAGTGACATACGCAATCTCTTGGGAAAAAAATCCGAAAGGGAAACCAGAAGAAAAACGGAAGGAAATTTCCCGATTCTGGGGATTCAGAAAGGAAAACGGAGAAATCGTAATCCCTCCCATTTACACTTATGTCCGGAAATTTGAAGAAGGCATTTCAAAAGTCTGTTACAAGGACAAATGGGGAGTCATTAACACCTCCGGAGAAACAGCGGTTCCGTTTATTTACCAGGTACTGCATCTGACCTCCGACGGCTTGTTGCAGGTTCAGCTTGACGGCAAATGGGGATGTCTGCGGAGAGACGGCACAACGGTCATAGAACCTCAATGGGAGTATATCTTTCCATTCAGGGGTCTTTTTGCCGGAATAAAACAGCAAGGGAAATACGGATTCATCCGTTTGGACGGCAAAGTCATCATTGCCCCCTGCTTCGATGAAATCGGACAAATCTCACCCGACAGAACCGTGAAAGTACGTTCCGGTAGCCATGGGGTAGATATTGTTTTGACGGCATCGGGGAACGCTTGATTCATAGTTTCCCGAACGTCTTATTCCGGTCACAATCTTTACCTTGCCGTTCCAGCGTTTTGCAAGCAACTGCTCTATATATCCGGATTCTTTTATTATCATAATAAATATTTTCAATCACCCACTGACAAAACGGTCGTAATGTGCGACCGTTTTGTCAGTACAAAGTTCCCCAAATACTTTTTCAAATTTCCCCTCAAAAGGGAAGAAAATCTTCATTTTTGTCCCCTTTAAAGGGAAATTTGTGTATTTTTGTGGCAAAAAGACAGCAGATATGATAGATCTTAAATTGGTCAGCTATATGCAGGAGGAGCTGCAACGCACTCCTACCAAATTTCAGCGGTATATGTATGACAAGATAATATGGACGGATCATATGATCGGGCTTGTCGGTCCACGTGGTGTCGGAAAATCCACGTTGGTCAAACAACACCTGCTGAACCACGAAGAACATACGGATTGGCTGTACGTATCTGCCGACCATACTTTTTTTTCCAACCATTCCCTGACAGACCTTGCCGATGAATTTGTCAAAGAAGGAGGCAAACACCTCATCATCGATGAAATCCACAAATACGAAAGCTGGTCAAGGGAACTGAAACAAATTTACGACACCCACGAAGCCTTGCAGGTGATTTTCACTGGCAGTTCCATATTGGATATCCGGAAAGGAACAGCAGACCTCAGTCGGCGAGTCCTGATATTTGAAATGCAAGGACTTTCATTCCGTGAATACCTTGAACTGTTCGAGGACATACGGCTACCTATTTACACGCTCGAGGAACTCCTTACCCACCAGATAAAGCTTCCCGCAGATTTTCATCCACTGCCACACTTCCGGCATTATCTGGCAAAAGGCTACTATCCTTTCAGCCAACTGGACGGTTATGAAATACGCCTCCAACAAATTATGTCCCAAACCATTGAAGTTGACATTCCCCAATATGCAGGAATGAACGTGTCCACCGCCCGCAAATTAAAAAGGATGCTCCACATCGTGTCAAAATCCGCACCTTTCAAGCCCAGTGCCCTCAATCTGAGCAGCGAACTGAAAGTCAGCAAAAATGACGTGCCGGACTATCTGTTATTCTTGGAAATGGCGGGTATGATAGGACAATTACGCGATGAAACAGGCGGACTGCGCGGACTTGGCAAAGTGGATAAAACCTACATTGACAATACCAACCTGATGTATGCCCTGGCAGACGACCTCCCCAACATCGGCAATGTCCGCGAAACATTCTTTTACAATCAGATGCGCGTAAACAACGAAATCGTTTCATCCAAGGTGTCCGATTTCCGAATCGGAGACTATACATTCGAAGTCGGAGGAGCCAAAAAAGGCAAAAAACAACTCCAAGGAATGAAAAACGGCTTTATCGTGAGGGATGAAATAGAATATGGACACAATGAATTTATTCCCTTGTGGTACTTCGGACTAAACTATTGACCGCTCACCATACAAATACCTCCCTGAACACCTCCCCGGCAACCCGGACGGGGTCACCCTGCGGAGTGTCGGCATAATCGTTTTGCTGACGCGTCCAGGGTTCTTCAAGGGCATACCAGTCGATGTCGCGGGGCGGTTCGCCCGACAGACGGTTTTGCAACTCGGCAAACCAGGTTTTCCAGCGCGGATAGTAAAAATCTTTCAGCAAGCCGTTCCATTCCTTGTGGGCATAATCCCGCAATCCGCCCTTGTCCGCAGCCGTCCGGTCGCCCCAAACCGTTATCTGGGTGCGGGCGTTCCATTCGTACAACCGCCTTTCCTCGGCACCGGCGGCAATCTTCCGCGCCTGTCGCAACCAGGTGCCCACCATAAACTCCGGACGGCAGGACAACAAACGGTCCTGCAACAAAATCAGCTCCAGGAATCTCCCGCTCAATCGGGCAAACAGCTCCTTGTCCTTCGCCTGATAAGCGGCGGACACCTCTTTCAGCAATTCATTCCCCCGGTCGGCAAGCGTCTGCCGGACCACATCCACCAAATCGTATTCAAAATTATCGTTTCCCCTGAACCGTTCCGCCACCTGCAACATCAGCCTGGCGGCTTCCCGCAACGCCTCCGGACGGTAATACATCTCGGAGGAACCCCACGAAGACGCGCTGCGGACATTCTCCGCCGGACGGGCGCAAAACACGGATTCAGTCGTCCCCTCCTGTATTTTGGGACAATGATACGCCGTATTCCCCAGTATCCTCCAGGCCTCCGCCAATTCCGGAGCCCGCTCGCCATAACGGGCGTACACATACCCGTTCAGCCACTCCTCCTTGTCCACCTTCTCCGCACGCCAGGGCAATTCCATCAGCAACTCATACATCACCGGATTATTCTCAATCCCTTCCATCGTCATCCCCACACCCCTCAACGTCCGTCCGTTCGGATGCGTCCGGGCACTGTAAAAACCCTCAATCAACCGGTCCATACGCCCGTACATCCCCACATTTCCCCCGAAATTCAGCAACATACAATACAACCAGTCGTGCTGCTTATACCCCTCCTTCCGGCACCAAGGCGAATCCGGATCTCCCCACATCGGGCGATTCTCGCTGGACAAATCCAGCACCATCAGGTCGCCGGCATCCAAACCGTCAATCATAGCGGGACGCGGATTCGCCTGCCACGCCTGTATCACCCACACCGCATCGGAAGCGGCTCTTTTCATCGCCTTCATAATCGCCCGCCCCGTCTCCGCCAAATCGACGCCTTGGGTACTCCCGCCTTCGTGAAACGGGTCCACGCTGAAAAAACGGGCTTTCCCGTACAAACGCCGCATTTCAGCATAATACAAATTGGCAATACGCTCAAAGGCGGGGTCGGTGGGCTGCAAAAAGCCCGGGCGACGGAATCCGCACCACTTTCCGGGGTCTGCGACATCCAGTCCCAGCTTCTCCCCCGCATCCGCCGACACCATTCCGGCATACCCCGGAAATACCGGTTCAATCCCGAACTCCCGCATCCGGTTCAGCATCTTGTGCATCAACGCCTCCTGCTGCCGGTACCAGCTGTCCGGATTGGGACCGCCCCATCCCTCCAGATTATTCATATACCACCACGCCA
>CAYNXE010000219.1:0-3877 GCA_964400995.1 uncultured Odoribacter sp. | reverse complement strand
TCTCGATAAAACGGCGGGCACCCTCGTAGTCCCCCTCCGACTTGATGCGTTGCACCTCCGCCAGCAGTTGCCCGAACAGCCCCCGCAAAGCCTCGAAATCGTGAATCACAAAAAAGGTCTTCCCGTCACGCACGACACGTTCAATCACACCATCCTCCCTGCCCTGCTCAAATGCCCAGGCGGCAATCGCCTGCCGGTTGCGCATGTGCGCCTCCTCCAGTTTATCGCCCGGCTTCAGACGAGTAAGCTGCACCATTAAGCCGTTTCGGATATAACTGCAATACTCCGCACGGGCAACCTCCTCGGAAGGAATCACCCCCAACTCCACCAGTTTCGGATCCATGATATAATACAAGGCAAACAAATCCGCCCGCGCCTCCTCTATGGCAGAATAATAACTGCGCAGAGCCTCCGCCGTAACGCCGGGCAACATCCTGCCGGAACCATGCCCCAAACACTCGTGCAAATCAGTATGCACACGACTTCCCAAGGCACCGAACTCCCAAACCAGCCGCTTCTCCTCCTCGCTGCCGGCAAACTCTTCCAGCACCCCGGAAACACTGGCAGACTGCTCATAAGCGTAAGTAATGTTGTCCAGCGTAACCGACTTGCTGCCGTAACGCTCCCGAATCCACTCCGCATTCGGCAAATTAATGCCGATAGGCGTCGCGGGATGACAATCTCCGCCCAGCATGGCTACTTGCATCACCCGTGCCGTCACCCCTTTCACCTCGCTTTTCTTGAAACGCTCATCCACCGGCGCATGCCGTTCAAACCACAAAGCGTTATCGGCAAGTTTCTGTGTTCTCTCTCCGGCTTCCCGGTCCACAATCTCCACCACAGACTCCCAACTTGCCTTATAAGCCAAAGCATCCCCGTACACCTCGATAAAACCGTTGATAAAATCAATGGAAGCATCCGTATCCTGAAGCCAGGCTACCGAATAAGCGTCAAACACCTTCAAATCGCCCGTCCTGTAAAACTCCACCAACAAACGAATCACCTCCTGCTGCCGGGCATTGCAGGCATAATCCACCGCCTTTTCAAGCCAGGCGACCACCTCGCTCAAAGCCTCCCCGTACAAACCGCCCACCTTCCAGACCCGCTCAAAAATACGCCCGTTCTCCTTCACCAAAGTCGAATTCAATCCCCGGGATTCCTGAACCGCTCCGGCATCCCCGTAGAAGCGCTCCACTTCTTCTTGAGAAACCCCGACATAATAATTATTGGCAGAAGCCCGTATCAAATCCGTCCCCTCGTCCAAAACCACCCTCTTCGCCATATAAGCGGCATCAAACACCATCCGCTCCGTCTCCGCATAAAGTTCCGATGCTCCGACCGCAGCCAGCAAATCCCGGAAATAAGCCTTGGAAAAGGCAGGACGAAACTTGTCCATGGAATAATGGTGATGAACCCCGTTGGCAAAAAACACCTTTTTCGCATAAACGATGAAATGACGAAATTCCTCACAATTCCTATCGCCCGGATAATTCCGGATAATCCGCTCCAAAGCCTCCCGAACTTTCAGATTGTGCCGGTTATTCTGATCCCACAAAATATCCCGCCCCGCCAAAGCCGCACGGCTCAGATAATAAATAAAAATCCGCTCCCGGGGACTCAGCGACTCAAAAGCCGGAACCCGGTAGCGCAATATCTTGATATCGTCAAACTGTTCCGTCTGCCAGATAAATTCTTTCTCCATCATACCTCAAATATCCATTAATCACTGCTTCACATTCTCCTGATACCACCATTCCCCGTCCTTCAGCACCAAAGCGTCATACGATGCATCCGGACCGTAAAACATATAATACCCCTCATACCTGCTGTCCGTCGGTGCAAGATGATCGAAAACGATGCGTTTCCCTTTCTTGTCCTGCTTCAACATCATACTGCCGTCCGGCGAATACTCAAAACTCAAAGATGCGCTCCGGCTATTGCCACGCCGCAACAGCTTATGGTCAAAGCTGACAGAACCGTCCGGCATAAACCGGCAAACCTGCACGACCTTCCGATTGCTGTTCCGGGTCCTGTTCCACCCCAGCAAAACAAAATAAGTCACCTTCCGTTTCTCAAACCGGACTAAGTCATAATAAAGCCAGCCCGGCTGTCCGCCGTCCTCCGTCGACAACGATTTCAAAAAATAGGGCTGTTCCCCCTCCTTGAAGCGGAACCAATTGTAAAACATTTGCCCTTTCTCCAACGGTACAGCCCAGGAAAAAAGCTCGGCATCGGCATTCACGCATTTCCGGTATCCCAAAAACTGCACGGCAGGCTGCAACGCATACTCCCCGAAAGGTATCTGCTCCAGGCAAGCGGCTATCCCGTCCGCACAAGCGATACGGGTACTGTCATTCTCGGCAAGCTTCACCCGCTGCAAAAGGGCGGCGACACTGTCCACCTGCCCCGATACCGTCCCGATACCGCAAAAAACGAAACACAACAACAAAAATCCCGCCATACGGCAACACTTGCCACCTTTGTTCAATCCATCCTCCTTCATCCTTCAAATCAATTATGTGCAAACCTCACCGGTTAAACCTCTCCAATATCTCGTCCGAGGCCTTAATGGCATTCTTGTACCATTGAAACAACACCTCATACTTCCGTTCCTCCGTCAAATGCCAGTTAATCTCGCTTCTCCGCAAACGCTGCATCACGCTATACATGATAATGGCACCGCATACGCTCACATTCAGGCTCTCCGTAAAACCATACATCGGCACTTTCACAAACTCATCCGCCTGCTCCAGCACCGTATCCGACACTCCCGTCAGCTCCGTTCCCAGAATAAAAGCCATTTTCCCCTTGGCAATATCCAAATCATCCACCAGCACGTCATCGGAATGCGGCGTCGTGGCGATAATCCGGTAACCCGCCGCCTTCAACTCCGCCAGAGCCGCCGGCGTATTATCCTCCAGTTCCCTATGTCTGTGAATCGTCAGCCACTCCCGGGCTCCCTGCGACACCGTGGAAGTCGAGTCATAATGATTACGGTTTTCTATCAAATGCACATCCTGGATGCCGTAACAATCCGCAGAACGCATCACCGCGCTCTGATTGTGCGACTGATACAAATCCTCCATGACAACGGTCACATAATCCGTCCGTTCCTGAATCAACCGATCAAACAAGGCATTCTTGTCATCCACGACAAAATCCCTCAAATACCTCACCTGTTCCTCTATCGTCTTCATCCTCTAAAATCCATTAACACGAGAATAATCCATTATACGGAAAAATCACACGTCCGTACACCGCTCCGCAAAAAACTTCCACAGCGGAGCCACATGCAAGGCCTGCATCATCCGGTCATTCTTCAACAACTCCCGAACCTCGGCGACAGACAACAATTCCACTGCGATGTCCTCCGTCGGTTCCAAATGCCGTTCCATCACCTTCTCCACGCCCGTCGCCAAAAAACAATAAGTAAGATTCGTATGCGAACCCGGATTCACACTCGTCACCATGAACAATTCCCATTTGCCGCCGCCATACCCCGTCTCTTCCAGCAGCTCCCGCCGGGCTGCATCCAGGGGCGTGGCATCCGTCGGGTCCACCACCCCGGCGCACAACTCGTAATCCACCCGCGCCAAACCGTGCCTGTACTGACGCTCCATGACCAACCGCCCCTCGTTCGTCACGGCAATGACATTGATCCAGGCGGGATACTCCAGCACATAATAGGAAGGTATCACGCTGCCGTTGGGCAACTGCACCTTCTCCCTCCGGACGGTGAACCAAGGCTCCCGCGCGATATACTCCGACGAAAGCACTTTCCAAGGTTCAATCTTCTGTTTCTCCATTCTGTTCCAACATAAAAAAATACGAAAAACCCGGAAAACAAAAGCAAAAGAAGGGGTGTTTCATGCAAACA
>CAYNXE010000218.1:0-3899 GCA_964400995.1 uncultured Odoribacter sp. | reverse complement strand
GGGAAAGATCGACTTTAAAGTTGACAAATTCGGTATCGTACACACTTCCATCGGTAAGGTGAACTTCGATGCAGAGAAAATCAAGGATAATGCCCGTGAATTCATGGCCACTATCCAGAAACTGAAACCTTCTGCTGCAAAGGGCACTTACGTGAAGAGTGTATTCCTGTCAAGTACAATGAGTCCCGGTATTAAATTAGACCTTAAGTCATTACTTGATTAATTATTCACCTTTAAAGGACCATGTGTAGAATGAAAAGGGAAGAAAAACAAGTAATCATAGACAATTTAACCGAGCAGATCAAAGCCCACAAGCATATCTACATCAGCGATATTTCGGAGTTGGACGCTGCCTCTACGCAGGAATTGCGCAAGGCTTGCTTTGACGCCAATATCAAGCTGATACAGTTAAAGAACACCTTGTTACGGGTGGCTTTGGAAGGTCTGGATGCCGACTATAAAGAAATTTATGGCGTATTGAAAGGCTCCAGTGCTGTCATGCTGTCTGAAACGGGAAATGCTCCTGCCAAATTGATCAAGGAGTTCCGTAAAAGCCATGACAAACCTGTGCTGAAGGCTGCTTTCGTGGAAGAATGTGCCTATGTAGGTGAAAACCAACTGGACGCTCTGGTCAGCATCAAGTCCAAGGAGGAGTTGCTGGGAGATATCGTACTGTTGTTGCAATCGCCGATGCAAAAACTTATCTCTGCTTTGGAATCAGGGAAAAACACTATCGGAGGAGTGCTTAAGACTTTGGAAGATAGAGCATAATTTAAATTATCATTTTTTGAATAAAAACATTTTAAATACTTATCGAAATGGCAGATTTGAAAAAACTTGCAGAAGAACTGGTTAACCTGACAGTAAAAGACGTAAAAGAGTTAGCTGACATCTTAAAAGAAGAATACGGTATCGAACCTGCAGCCGCTGCTGCTGTTGTAGCTGCTCCGGCAGCCGGTGGTGAAGCTGGTGCTGGTGCTGCCGCTCAGACTGAGTTTGATGTAATCCTGAAATCAGGCGGCGCTGCAAAACTGGGCGTTGTTAAGTTGGTAAAAGAGCTGACCGGTCTTGGACTGAAAGAGGCCAAGGAATTAGTTGACAAGGCTCCGGCTCCTCTGAAGGAAAAAGTTTCCAAGGAAGAAGCTGAACAATTGAAAGCTCAACTGGAAGAAGCAGGAGCTGAGGTTGAACTTAAATAAGTCATAGACCCTTCGGGTTTAAAGGTTTAGAGTCAAATTTTGACTCTAAACCATTTTGTCGTTAATATTGTTTAGGTTCCAAAAAATTATTAGATGTCTTCAAATACTTCAAACAAGAGAATAAGTTTTGCCTCCACGAAAAATCAGTTGCAATATCCTGATTTTCTTGAAGTGCAATTAAAGTCTTTCAAGGACTTTTTTCAATTGGGTACGACGCCTGAAAACAGAAAGAACGAAGGCCTGTATACTGTTTTCAAGGAGAACTTCCCAATCACCGACACCCGGAACAATTTCGTTCTGGAATTTTTGGACTATTTCATCGATCCGCCCCGTTACACCATTGACGAGTGTTTGGAGCAGGGCTTGACCTACGGAGCCCCGTTGAAGGCCAAATTGAAGTTGTATTGTACGGATCCCGAACATGAGGATTTCGACACGGTGATTGAAGACGTATATCTGGGGAATGTGCCGTACATGACACCCAAAGGCACTTTTGTCATCAATGGAGCCGAGCGTGTAATCGTGTCTCAGCTGCATCGGTCGCCGGGTGTATTTTTCGGACAGAGCGTTCATGCGAACGGTACCAAACTTTATTCTGCCAGAATCATTCCGTTCAAGGGTTCATGGATTGAATTTGCCACGGACATCAACAATGTGATGTACGCATACATCGACCGGAAGAAGAAATTGCCGGTGACCACCTTGTTGCGTGCCATCGGTTTTGAGACGGATAAGGATATTTTGCAGATATTCGATTTGGCGGACGAAGTGAATGTTTCCAAATCGTGATTGAAAAAATTCTTTGTCCGAAGATTTGCTGCAAGTGTTTTGAAGACATGGGTGGAGGATTTCGTGGACGAGGATACCGGTGAGGTGGTGTCCATCGAGCGTAACGAAATCATCGTGGACCGTGAGACGGTTCTGGAAAACGAACATATTGACGCGATTGTGGATTCCGGTGCAAAGACGATATTGTTGCACAAGGAAAAACAGAATCTGGCGGATTACGCCATCATATACAACACCTTGCAGAAGGACCCGTGCAACTCCGAGAAAGAAGCGGTGATGCACATTTACAGGCAGTTGCGTAGTTCGGAGCCGCCTGACGAGGCGACAGCCCGCGACGTTATCGACAAGCTGTTCTTCTCGGACAAGCGTTACGACTTGGGAGACGTGGGCCGTTACAAGCTGAACAAGAAACTGGGCTTGTCTACGGATCCGGAAATCCGCGTGCTGACGAAAGAGGACATCATTGAGATCATCAAATATTTGATCAAATTGCTGAACGCGCGGACGGACGTGGACGACATCGACCACTTGAGCAACCGTCGCGTGCGCACCGTCGGAGAGCAGTTGTACAACCAGTTCGGCGTCGGTCTGGCGAGAATGGCGCGTACCATCCGGGAGCGCATGAACGTGCGTGACAACGAGGTGTTCACTCCGGTGGATTTGATAAATTCCAAGATATTGTCTTCTGTGATTAATTCGTTTTTCGGAACGAATGCGTTGTCGCAGTTCATGGACCAGACAAACCCGCTTGCCGAGATTACGCACAAGCGGCGTATGTCGGCATTGGGACCTGGCGGTTTGTCGCGTGACCGTGCCGGTTTCGAGGTTCGAGACGTGCATTATACGCACTACGGACGTCTTTGTCCTATCGAGACGCCGGAAGGTCCGAACATTGGTTTGATTTCTTCCCTCTGCGTCTATGCGAAAATCAACGATTTGGGTTTCATCGAAACGCCTTACCGCAAGGTGAACAACGGTGTGGTGGACCTGTCCGATGAAGGCGTGAAATATTTGTCGGCAGAAGAAGAAGAAGGATTGGTGATTGCCCAGGCGAATGCCAAAGTGGCCGATGACGGTCATTTTGTGAACAAGCGGGCTAAATCCCGTAAGGACGGCGACTTCCCCGTTGAGGAGGTGGAAAACATCGATTTGATTGACGTGGCTCCCAACCAGATTGCCTCCATTGCGGCATCCTTGATTCCATTCCTGGAGCACGACGACGCCAACCGTGCCTTGATGGGTTCCAACATGATGCGCCAGGCAGTGCCCATCATCAAGCCGCAGGCTCCGATTGTGGGAACCGGTCTGGAGGCTTCCCTGATTCGCGATTCCCGTACCCAGATTGTTGCTGAGGGAGCGGGTGTCGTTGATTTTGTGGACGGTCGCCGCATCGTGATAAAGTACGACCAGACGGAAGAGGAACGTTTTGTTTCCTTTGACGGGGATACCAAGGAATACATCCTGCCGAAATACAAGCGTACGAACCAGAGTACGACCATGACCCTGCGTCCGATTGTCCGGAAAGGACAACGCGTGGAGGAGGGTGAAATCCTGACGGAAGGTTACTCTTCCGAGGGCGGTGAACTGGCTCTGGGACGCAACCTGAAAGTGGCTTACATGCCCTGGAAGGGATATAACTATGAGGATGCTATCGTGATTTCCGAAAATATCGTCCGGAACGACGTGTTTACTTCCGTTCATGTGGACGAGTATTCTTTGGAAGTGCGTGAAACGAAACGCGGTCTGGAAGAGTTGACCTCCGATATACCGAACGTCAGCGAAGACGCTACCAAGGATTTGGACGAAAACGGTATCATCCGTATCGGTGCCCGCATCAAGCCGGGCGACATCATGATAGGTAAGATCACTCCGAAAGGAGAGTCCGACCCCAGTCCGGAAGAAAAATTGCTG
>CAYNXE010000217.1:0-3909 GCA_964400995.1 uncultured Odoribacter sp. | reverse complement strand
TTGAACTGAAAGACGTGGACAGCTTTGCCGTCGTTTTCACCGATTGTGCCGAAATCGAAAGAAGTTTCCTGAAACTCGATGACGGCTTTCTGGTTTTGTCCGAATGCCAGGAAAGGCATAAGGAATGCAATAAAAATCAATCTTTTCATTGTTATAGTCATTATGTCATTGTACACGCAAATGAAACGACGGAAGAGGCTTCTGTCGTAAAAACTCACAAATTTAAAAAAGAATTTCCGGATTTTGCACGCTCCTGCCGACTCTGTGTTTTTTTTAACAATAGTCTGTTTGACGGCTTCTAATTTAGCCGTTTTTTCAATTTGGGGAAATCTTGGCGGTTATTTCAGATAGTGGCAAGATATATGGTCTTGCCTTGTGTAGCCAGCGTTCATATACTTCTTTTATTTGTTCGTGCGATATGGTCTGCCCCTTTTCTATATCGACCAAACCTTCTTCGATGGATTGACGTTCGGCAGGAGAAAGCATTCGCCACCAGTCTTCTGCTTCGTCTATCACTCGTGCGAATTTCATTTGCCGGAGTAATTCAATGAAGGCTTTGCCTTCGTTTGTGTTCTCATCTATCACAATCGTTGTCATATCAGGACATTTTAATAGCATTCCAAAGGTAAGGATAAAATTTTAAAGGTAATAAACTTACCATGGAAATTCTGATGGATTAAATTATTTGCCGTGTGGCGAATTCCTGATGTGTTTATTTGGGGTCTTTGGATATTCCGTCACGAAATATTCCGGTTTTATGTAGCTTGTAAACACTTTCCGTGATTTTCGAGTGTAAGTTTGCAACAATTTGGCTTGATTCAATGTTATATATGTAAATACCAAATTTTATCGTTATTTTTGTATTCGGTAAATAAAATCAAGAATGGAGGGACGGCAAGACATCATCGTAACCGAATTGTCACGAAGTCAGTAGATAGGATTGTAAAAACGATAGTTTATGAAAACAGTGAAACTGAATAATGGAGTAGAGATGCCGCAAATGGGTTACGGCGTTTACCAAGTATCGCCTGCCGAATGTGAACGGTGCGTGGCGGATGTCTTGAGTGTCGGCTACCGTATGATTGATACGGCGCAGGCTTACCACAACGAGGAAGGTGTCGGCAATGCCGTCCGCAAAAGCGGCATCGACCGCAAAGAGATTTTTCTCGTGTCGAAAGTGTGGATTTCCAACTATGGCTACGAGAAGGCGAAAGCCTCTATCGATGAGAGTCTGCGCAAGCTGCAGACTGATTACATCGACCTGATGCTGCTGCACCAGCCTTTCTGCGACCGTTACGGGGCATACCGTGCATTGGAAGAGGCATACAAGGAGGGAAAGCTACGTGCAATCGGCGTATCGAATTTTTATCCCGATCATTTCATCGACCTTGCCAGCAATGTGGAGGTGGTACCGGCTGTCAATCAGGTGGAGACGCACGTGTTCGACCAGCAGATTGAGCCGCAGCGCATCATGGAGGAGTTCGGCACGCACATCATGTCGTGGGGTCCGTTTGCAGAGGGACGCAACGATTTTTTCACGAATCCGCAGTTGGCTGAAATTGGCAGCAAGTACGGAAAGAGCGTGGCACAGGTCGCTTTGCGGTGGCTCATTCAGCGTGGCGTTATCATTATCCCCAAATCGACGCACATCGAGCGGATGCGACAGAATATCGACATTTTTGATTTTGCGCTTTCGGATGAGGATATGGCTGCTATTGCCACACTTGACACGGGGCGCAGTCTTTTCTTTGACCACCACGATGCCGAAACGGCGCGTCTGTTTATGGGGTGGAGATAAATAAGTAATGATATAAAAATAGGAAAAATGAAAAAGATACTGATGACTTTGTTGGCAGTCGTATTTGTCGGTTCGGCTGCCTTTGCTCGGCAGAGCGAAAAACAGAACCGTGTGCTGGTCGTTTATTTTTCGGCAACCGGAACTACGGCGCAGGCGGCTGAAAAACTGGCGAAAGCTACCGGGGGAGAACTTTACGAAATCGAGCCTGAGAAGCGCTATACGAGTGCTGATCTGGACTGGCGCGATAAGCAGTCGCGCAGCTACGTGGAAATGCACGATTTGAAATATCGTCCTGCCATAAAGAAGAAGGAAGTGAATATGGCGGATTATGATACGGTTTATCTCGGTTTTCCCATTTGGTGGAATATCGCTCCGACCGTTGTCAATACTTTTATCGAGGCTTACGACCTGAAAGGCAAGACGGTGATTCCTTTCGCCACTTCGGGAGGCAGTACGATAGACAACAGCGTCAAGGAGTTGAAGAAGGCTTATCCCGCAGTAGAGTGGAAGGAGGGGAAATTGCTGAACGGAATGGATGTCGAAGCCATCCGCCGGTGGACGACAGACTGATACCAATTTGCCAAAGGGGATGTTTGCTCCGAAGCCCGAACATCGGGCAGGCACTCTTTCTCGTAGTGGAAGCAAAACTGCGCTAAACGGAGGGTGTAAATTCAAAGGGAAGAAGGTCTTGCGAAAGGAGTATTAAAAAATCGGCTTGAATATCCGGGCGTCCGGATGATTCAAGCCGATATGTAGGGTTTATGGTTGGCGGTTTATACGATTCCGGAGAATCCCATAAATGCCATGGCCAGTAAGCCGGCGGTCAGCAGGGCGATGGGTGAGCCTTGCATTCCTTTCGGTATGGCAACCAGTTCTAGGTGTTCGCGGATACCTGCGAAAATCGTCAGCGCCAAGCCGAAACCGATAGCGGTGGAAGCGGCGAAAACCAAAGATTGCAACAGGTTAAAGTCTTTCTGAATGACCATGATTGCCACACCCAGTACGGCACAGTTGGTGGTAATCAGGGGCAGGAAAACGCCCAGTGCCTGATACAGGGAAGGGCTTACTTTTTTCAGGATGATTTCCACCATTTGCACGAGGGCGGCAATGACCAGGATGAAGGTAATGGTCTGCATGAATTCGATGCCGAACTTGTCCAGTATGCTTTTCTGGATGATGAAGGTCACCAGCGTGGCGAGAATCATGACAAAGGTCAGGGCGCCGGTCATGCCGACAGCCGTGGAGACTTTCTTGGATACTCCCAGAAAGGGGCAGATGCCCAGGAATTGAGACAATACGACGTTGTTGACGAATACTGCCGCAATAAATATCAGTATATATTCCATCTTGCTTTCGTTTTAAGGTTAGTTTGCTTTTCTCAGGTGGTTCACGATGGCAATGAGGAAGCCCAGCACGAGGAATCCTCCCGGAGCCAGCACGAAGGCAATCATGCCGTATTGGTCGCTCATAATCGTGAGGTCGAAGATTTTGCCACTGCCCAGCAGTTCGCGAATGGCTCCCAGCAAGGTAAGGCTCATGGTGAAGCCCAGTCCCATACCCAGACCGTCGAAGATAGAAGCGATAGCGCCGTTTTTGGAGGCGAATGCCTCTGCACGTCCCAGCACGATGCAGTTCACCACAATCAGCGGAATGAACAGGCCGAGGGATTCATACAATGCCGGCACGTAAGCCTGCATGGAGAAGTCCACGATGGTAACAAACGCCGCAATGATGACGATGAAGGAGGGAATGCGCACCTTGTCGGGAATCAGATTGGCGACGAGGGAAATGACCAGGTTGGACATCACCAGCACGAAAGTGGTAGCCAGTCCCATACCCATGCCGTTGAAGGCGGAGGTGGTCACACCCAACGTGGGACACATGCCCAGAAGGAGGGAGAACGTGGGGTTTTCCCGGAACAGTCCGTTGGTAAATGTTTTGATATGACTCATGTTCAAATGTTTTTACGGTTATTTGTTCTGTTGTGTGGCTCCCGAAGTGGCGTCCGCACCTTCAAGGGCGGCTGCGGCACGGTTGATGGCGTCCGTGAAAGCGCGGGAGGAGATGGTGGCAGCCGTATTGGCGTCCACGTCGCCGCCGTCTTTTCTCTC
>CAYNXE010000216.1:0-3972 GCA_964400995.1 uncultured Odoribacter sp. | reverse complement strand
TCTATGGCATCAGTGCCGCACACCACCCCACTAGCACCGGCAAAATATACGTACATGAATTCGGTCATGTCCTGTTGGGATTGGGCGACGAATACTCCGGAGATGCCGCATACAGCGATATGTACTCCCTCAAAACAGAACCTTGGGAAGCCAACCTCACCACCCTCACCGATTTCGACCGCAAAGCGTGGAAGAAAATGATGAACCAATCCACGCCCGTGCCCACGCCATGCACGGAGGAATACAAAAACAAAATCGGAGTTTTCGAAGGCGGAGGCTACGCCAACAAAGGTGTGTACCGTCCCTCCCAGACCTGTCTGATGCGGGAATTCAGCACGGACAACTTCTGCCCCGTATGCAAGCAGGCTATCCTGAAACAGATTGACTTTCTCTGCCGATAGCGGGCTTCACACCATCTATCTGTTTCCCTGAAGGCAGGCGCACATCGTCTGTCTCAATACAACTTTATCCATTCGTATTCGTTGCCCGTGAAATCCATATAACGGCAGAAATCTTCCGTTTTGATAGCCAACGAAGCGCGGTTATCATTGGGATGAAAAGACAACTTCCGTGCCTGACGCAAGTTCTCATCCAAGAAAACATACACATGATGTTCCGAATCGTTCACCAACCCGAAAGGACTCACGGAACCCGGTTTCAACCCCAGATACTTCTCCATGCGCTGTTCCGATGCAAAACTCAGCTTGCCCTGCCTCAACCGTTGTTCAAGGTCGTGAATGGCCAAATTCCGGTCGCAGTGGAAAACCACCAAATAATGCCGGTTCCCCTTGTGATTCCGGAAAAAAAGATTCTTGCAATGCGTGCTGTCTAGATTCTTCCAATACTGCCGGGCAATTTCAATTGTCGGCGCCTCGGGATGCTCCAGGTAATCAAACTCAATGCCCAATTCCTGCAACACCTGGTAAACCTTTTCCTGTCCTATCATCATTTATCCTGATAAATTCTTAAACATTCAACATGCCATACTTCTTCCCCTGCCAACCGTCCCTTTCCCGCAGGCGTTTGTCCAACTTCGCCACAAACTCGAAATTCTTCACACCCCACTTGGGTGCAAGCAGGAATTCCTCCGGAGCCTGATTCACAAAACGTTCCAAATAAACATCCGGACGGATATGCTCAATCACCTCCACGACAAAATCCAGATACTCGTCCAACGAATAAAGCCGGAAAGCCGACGGGTCAGCCAGATACTCGTCTGCCAGCCGAGTATCCCGGATAATCTGCAACTGATGCAACTTCAACACCTCTATCGGCAAATCGCACAAACGCACGGCACCCTCCAGCATCGAACGGGGACTTTCTCCGGGCAATCCGAAAATCAAATGCGCCCCGATATGAATGCCCCGCCCTGCCGTCATCCGGATAGCCGCCTCGGCATCCCCGAACGTGTGTCCCCGGTTTATCCGCTCCAGCACCGCATCATTCGCCGACTCCACGCCATACTCGATACAAACATAGCACCTCCTCGCCACCCCTTCGATATAATCCAAAATCTCCTCGTCAACCGTATCCGGACGCGTACCGATAACCAAGCCCACGACATCCGGACACGACAACGCCTCCTCATATTTCCTGCGCAACTCAGACAGGGGAGCATAAGTGTTTGAATAAGCCTGAAAATAAGCCAGATACTTCTGTCCGTCATACTTTCGGGCAAAAAAACGCCGTCCCTCCTCAATCTGCCGGGACACCGAAGCCGTCGCCCGGCAATACTCCGGATTAAAACTCCGGTTATTGCAAAAAGTACATCCCCCCGTCCCCTTCGTGCCGTCCCGGTTCGGACAGGTAAAACCGCCGTCTATCGACAGCTTCTGCACCCGTTCGTGGAACATTCCCTTAAAAAAGGAAGGGAAATCATGATATCGTTTTCCATCCGTCATTTCACCGCATTGAAAATGCAAATGTAACAAGACAATGCCGAATGTCCAATAAAAAATCCCACTCCGTCCGCCACCTCCCCCCAAGCCATCGCCAAATGCCCGACAACAATCTGAAAAAAAACATTTCCATATCTAAAAAAATTGCTCTATATTCGCAGTCTGGATGACGCAATGCCATACGCCATTCAATACATTGTAAATCAAAATATTGAGAAATTAATAACAATACCCCACTCGGGGGATAACATCAAATCAACAAAATATGAGCACGAAGTACGTTTACACATTCGGAGACGGAAAAGCTGAAGGTAAGGCAGACATGAAAAATCTGCTTGGCGGCAAAGGAGCCAACCTGGCAGAAATGAACCTCATCGGTCTGCCCGTACCTGCAGGTTTTACAATCACAACTGAAGTTTGCACCATTTACAACCAGCAAGGAAAAGACGCTGTAGTAAAATTAATCGAAAAGGACGTCAAAGCCGGCATCGCGCACATGGAAAAAATCATGAACGCCAAATTCGGCTCCAAAGGCGAAGCTTTCCCGCTGATGGTTTCCGTACGCTCCGGTGCCCGCGTTTCCATGCCGGGAATGATGGACACCGTGTTGAACCTCGGTATCAATGACGACGCCGTGAAATTGCTGGCGGAAAAGTCAGGAAACGCAAGGTTCGCCTGGGACTCCTACCGTCGTTTCATCCAGATGTACGGCGACGTAGTTATGGGTGTTGCCGCCGGAAAAGGCGAACACAACCCGTTTGAAGCGGAAATCGACAAACTGAAAGAAGCCAAACATATCAAGAACGACACGGAATTTACAGTGGAAGACCTGCAAGTGCTGGTTGAAAACTTCAAGAAAGTAGTCAAGACCAAAACCGGCAAAGACTTCCCGACTTGTCCGTGGGAACAATTGTGGGGAGCTATCTGCGCCGTATTCGACTCATGGATGACCGAACGCGCCGTTCTGTACCGCCAGTTGAACCAGATTCCGGAAGAATGGGGTACCGCCGTAAACGTACAATCCATGGTATACGGAAACATGGGCAACAACTCCGCCACCGGAGTGGCTTTCAGCCGTGACGCCGCCAGCGGAGAAGACATCTTCAACGGCGAATACCTGATCAACGCCCAGGGAGAAGACGTGGTTGCCGGAATCCGCACCCCGCAGGAAATCACCATCGAAGGCTCACGCCGTTGGGCAAAACAGCAAGGTGTTTCCGAAGAAGAGCGTGCTTCCAAATACCCCTCACTGGAAGAAGCCATGCCCCAGGCATACGCAGACTTGAACGCCGTTCAGGAGAAACTGGAAGACCACTTCCACGATATGCAAGACATGGAATTCACCATTCAGGACGGCAAACTGTGGATGTTGCAGACACGTAACGGCAAACGCACCGGAGCCGCCATGGTAAAAATGGCAGTTGACATGCTCAAACAAGGCATGATTGACGAGAAAACGGCACTGTTGCGTCAGGAACCGGCAAAATTGGATGAACTTCTCCACCCGGTATTCAACAAAGAAGCTTTGAAGAAAGCCCACGTCATCACCAAAGGATTGCCCGCATCTCCGGGTGCCGCCTGCGGTCGCGTCGTATTCTTCGCCGATGAAGCCGAAGAATGGAAAAACCGGGGCGAAAAAGTAATATTGGTACGTCTGGAAACCTCACCGGAAGACCTGCGAGGCATGAACGTATCCGAAGGTATCCTCACCGCTCGCGGAGGTATGACCTCACACGCCGCCGTGGTTGCCCGCGGTATGGGAAAATGCTGCGTATCCGGAGCAGGCGATGTTCTGGTCGATTACGCAAAACGCAATTTCTCCGTTAACGGCACCTGCATCAAAGAAGGCGACTGGATTTCCTTGAACGGTTCAACCGGCGAAGTCTACCTCGGCAAAGTCGAAACCGAAGACGCCACCTTGGACGAAGACTTCACCACCATCATGAACCTGGCAGAAAAATACACCCGCATGTACGTGCGTACCAACGCCGATACCCCGAAAGACTCACGCAAGGCACGAGAATTCGGAGCCAAGGGTGTGGGACTATGACGTACGTAACACATCTTATTTGAA
>CAYNXE010000215.1:1838-3982 GCA_964400995.1 uncultured Odoribacter sp. | reverse complement strand
AATCAAAGAATAAATTTATATCTTTACGGGTCAATTTCGCATATATGGAAAGGAAAATCATATTAGTCACCGGAGGACAACGGTCGGGGAAAAGCGGTTATGCCCAGAAACTGGCGCTGCAACTGTCCGAGCACCCGGTGTACCTTGCCACATCCAGGGTCTGGGACGATGAATTTCGGAAAAGAATCCGGCATCACCAGGAGGAGCGGGGACCGCAGTGGACCAACATCGAGGAGGAAAAAGCGTTGAGCAAACATCCTTTGGAAAATCGGGTCATCGTCATCGACTGCCTGACCCTGTGGGCAACCAATTTTTTCTTTGACAACGATTCGGACACGGAAAAATCCCTGCAAGAATTGAAAGCCGAATTCGACCGCTTCACCCGTCAATCCGCCACCTTTATCTTCGTCACCAACGAAATAGGCATGGGCGGAACCTCCGAAAACCTCGTACAACGCCGCTTCACGGACCTGCAAGGCTGGATGAACCAATACGTCGCCTCCCGTGCCGACGAAGTCGTGCTGATGATTTCCGGCATCCCGATGAAAATAAAATAAACACATAACGTTCAAGAAATGAAAACCTTTCATATTCAGAAACCGGACAAAAGCATCGTTCCGGCATTGCAGGACAAAATCGACAACCTCACCAAACCGAAAGGCTCCCTGGGACGCCTGGAAGAGCTTGCCGTACAAATCGGCACCATACAGCAAAGCCTGTCGCCCGTTCTGCGAATGCCCCAGAACATCGTATTCGCCGCCGACCACGGCATCGTCAAGGAAGGGGTCAGCTTTTCAGCCCCCGAAGTTACCGCCCAGCAAATCTACAATTTCCTGAAAGGCGGCGCCGGCATCAATCTGTTCGCCCGACAGCACCGTTTTATCCTGAAAGTGGTGGACTGCGGCGTCAATGCGGACTTCGGACAGTTGCCGGGACTCATCGACCGGAAAATCCGGAAAAGCACCAGCAACTATCTCCACGAACCCGCCATGACCCGCGAGGAAATGGAACGAGCCATCGAAATCGGGGCGGAAATGGTGCAATGGGCGTATCAGGAAGGCACCAACATCATCAGTTTCGGCGAACTGGGTATGGCGAACACGTCGGCATCCTCTATCTGGATGTCCTACTTCACCGGCATTCCGCTGAAAGAGTGCGTCGGAGCCGGTAGCGGACTGGACAACCAAGGCATCCTGCACAAATACGATGTACTGAGCCGTGCCATGAACAACTACACCGGTGATCATTCCGTTGAAGATATTTTGCGCTGGTTCGGCGGTTTTGAAATGGTCGCCGCCGTAGGAGGCATGTTGCAGGCGGCAGAACTGGGCATGACCGTCATCATCGACGGCTTCATTATGACCAACTGCATTTTGGCTGCCAGCAAGCTGTATCCCGACGTGCTCGAATATTGCATTTTCGGACACCAAGGGGACGAAGCCGGACACAAACTGGTACTGGATGCCCTGAACGCTCGTCCGCTATTGCACCTCAGTCTCCGGCTGGGCGAAGGAACGGGAGCGATATGCGCCTACCCCATTATCGAGTCCGCCGTTCGCATGATAAACGAAATGAGCAGTTTCAAGGAAGCTGCCGTCACCAAATACTTTTAAGCAGATGAAATCCTTTTTCGCCGCCGTTATGCTTTTCACCCGACAGCCTCTCTGGCGCATCGTGCAGGTCGAAAAGCGACACTATGCCTCCGCGCTCCTCTACTGGCCGGTTGTCGGCTTTTTCACAGGCGCGACCACCTGGGTTGTCTTTTATCTGGCATCGCAGGTCTTCACTTCCGTGCCGGCATGTATTCTGGCAATCATCGCCCGTATCGGGCTGACGGGCGCACTGCACGAAGACGGACTTGCCGACTTTTGCGACGGCTTCGGAGGCGGACGGGACAAAGAAAGCATCCTTCGCATTATGAAGGACTCGCACATCGGTACCTACGGCGTCATCGGACTGATTGCCTATTTCTTTCTTTACACCACCCTGCTCGCAGACCTCAGCTCTTGCCTTATGCCCTTTACGCAAATCTGGGGCATTTTCATCGGGGCAGACGTATGTGCCAAGTTTTGCACCGCCGTCATGGTCAACTCGTTGCCCTACGCCCGTTCCGAGGAGGAAAGCAAAACCAAGGTGCTCTACCG
>CAYNXE010000215.1:0-1738 GCA_964400995.1 uncultured Odoribacter sp. | reverse complement strand
CCTTCGACATCGCATACAGCAGTCCGCTCTCCCGTTGCCGTAAACTGGCGGATTTCTGCGGTTTCCCGCATCCCGTTGTCGATGAACGGCTGAAAGAACTGAACTTCGGGAAATGGGAAATGCAACAATGGGACGACATCACCGACCCCGCCCTGCAATGCTGGTACGACGACTGGATTCACACGCCTGCCGGCGGTGCCGAAAGCTACGAGGAGCAATGTGCCCGGGTGGCGGAATTTCTCAGCGAACTGCGCCATTCGGGTGATGCCCACCCTTGCATCTTCACCCATCGGGGCGTCATCGCCTGCGCCTTGGTCTACGCCGGCATCTGCTCGGTCGAAGACTCCTTCAATGAAGACATCCCCTACGGAAGTCTGACGGACATCGAAATCTAAGGCGGAAAATCTTACGACTTCTCTCCCTTGCGGGCGGCAACGGCAAGCAGTATGCCGAGCACAACACCGAGCAGGGCGGCACACAGCACACGCATATTGCCGGGCAGGAGGAACGTTATCGTATGCGCCGGAAACCAGAAAAGGGGAATGGTCTTTTTAAAGACAAAGCCCCAGAGAACACGCCAATTGAGACCTGCCATAATTTCGCCCATGCACAGCGGGGTAAAGAAACCGCGAAGCGTTCCGCCGTTCCGGAGGATGTGGGTATCGGTAATTTTGTGTAACGTCATAAAGACGGGTGCAAAAAAGGTGTTCATACTGACGGAGACGGCAAAAGCGACCAGGACTTTCCTCCAGGTAAGGACGGACGACTGGAAAAGGACAGGCGCATCAGCCATGCCGAGGTATTGAAGCAACACCGGCGTACCGTTGGAAAAAATAATCATCGCCACGTTAATGCCCATACCCAGCACACCCCAGACAAGCATCCGGGGCAAAATGCCAAAGCCCTTGCGGTTATAGACGCCGGAGGCAATGCGCAAGCCTATCATTTCCCCCAACGTGGAGAGAATCGCGAATTTCAAAAAGCTCATCACCATGCCGTGGGCGGCATTGAAGGAATGATACCACGCCGTGACAGACGGACAAATAAAAAAGGGCAGCAGCAGAACTGCCACCCCTGTCAAGAATATGAAATCTTGTTTTTTCATACGTACTTATTTTTCAATTCGGATGCGGGCATCGACAGCCACCACTTGGTCCTTGTTGCCGAGAAGCGGATTGAGGTCCATTTCAAAGATTTCGGGAGCCACCCGTACCAACACGGAAACGCAGGCAACTGCCTCGGCGAATTTCTGTTCGTTGACCGGCTCCTGACCCCGAACGCCCTGAATAATCTTGTAGGATTTGAGGCTGCGAATCATATCGAGGGCTTCGGACTGCGCAATGGGCGCCAGGCCGGCTTTCACGTCTTTCAATACTTCGATGAAGATACCGCCCAGACCGCACAGCACCATGTGCCCGAACTTGTCTTCGCGCTTGGCTCCGATAAACACCTCCGTGCCGGTCAACTGCTGTGCCAGCATAACCGCATGCGTATCCTTGATTTGCATCATCCGGCGAAATTCGCGACGCACCGTTTCCTCGTCCCTTACGTTCAACGTCACTCCTCCGACATCCGACTTGTGAACCGGTCCCACCACCTTCATCACCAACGGGAAACCAATCTGCCGTGCCAGTTCCACGATTTTCTCCTCCGTATCCGCCACGCCTTCCTTGGCTCGGGCAATTCCGGCGGCATCCAGCAACTCATGAATCTGCTCCGGAGCCAGATACCCGTTGTC
>CAYNXE010000214.1:0-4015 GCA_964400995.1 uncultured Odoribacter sp. | reverse complement strand
CGTTATCGTGACCACGTTGGTAACCGTTGCGGTATTCTTCCCGCTGACCTTGGTGACCGGTATGACGGGTATCCTGTTCAAACAGTTGGGCTGGATTGTCTGCATCACCGTATGTACGTCAACGGCAACCGCCATCTCGCTGACTCCGATGCTTTGCTCGCAGTTGATGAAAGTGCAGGAGAAAAGCCAGGGCAACAAATTCAGCTTCTATCACTTTGTATCCAAGCAGCTGGACCATCTCGACAATGCCTACGAACGACTGATTCGTTGGGTGTTGTGCCACAAGACCGTGGTGATTTGCTCTATGTTCTTCCTGTTCCTGGGTTCCTGCGGACTGATGCGCTACATCCAGACCGACTTTATGCCCCAGAATGACCAGAACTATATGAACGTTTACGCGAAGATGCAGTCCGGACAGCGGGTGGAAGTGACCAAAGAAGTCGCTTTGCAAATCGACTCCGTGATGCGTGCCGAGATTCCGGAAATCACCATCATCAACCTCTCTTACGGTAGCGAGGAAGAAGCATCTTTCGCCTCTATAATGAACAGCACGGGTAACAACATCCTGAATATGCGTGTGCGCGTGGTGGACCTCAAGGACCGCGAACGGAGCGTGTTCCAGATTGCCGACCAGGTGCGCGGCATCCTGAAACGTTTCCCGGATGTGTTGCAGTACACGGTAAGTACTTCCAACGGCGGCTCTATGGGCGGCAACTCCGTGGACATCGAGATTATGGGACACGACTTTAACGTCACCACCCGCCTGGCTCACGAAATCGCCCAGAAAGCCCGGCAGATTCCAGGAGCCGAGGATATCAAAATCAGCCGCGACGAAGACAAGTCGGAATTGCAGGTGGTGCTCGACCCCGACAAGCTCGCCCGCCACGGACTGACGACCTCGGAAGTGGGTTCTTATCTCCGCAACCGCATCTACGGTTTCCGGAACAGCAAATTCAAGGAAAACGGTGAGGAATACGACATCATCGTGCGCCTCGACGAGAAATACCGTTCATCGCTGACTGAAGTGGAGAATATCCTCATCACCGACAACCGCGGCCAGAAAGTGCGCCTGAAGGAGCTGGGTGAAATCAAAGAGTATTTCTCTCCGCCAAACATCGAGCGCAAGAGCAAGCAGCGTCTGTTGAAGGTGTCCATCACCCCCGCAGCCGGCGTTTCCCTGGGAGAAATCGCACAGGCTTCACAGCAGGTCATCGACGGACTGGAAGACGTGCCGCAGGAAGTGTCGCTGTACATCGGTGGTAACTACGAAGACCAGCAGGAATCGTTCAGCTCGCTGATTATGCTGTTGCTGCTGTCGTTGATGTTGGTTTACATCGTGATGGCCGCCCAGTTCGAATCTTTCAAGATGCCGTTCATCATTATGTTGTCCATTCCGTTCGCCTTCACGGGTGTAATCCTCGCCCTGCTGCTCACCAACACGACGTTGAGTATCGTGGCCGCCCTGGGTGCCATTATGCTGGTAGGTATCGTGACCAAGAACGGTATCGTGCTGATTGACTTCATCAACCTGATGCGCGAACGCGGTATCCGCCTCTACGATGCCATCGCACAGGCTTGCCGCTCCCGTCTGCGTCCGGTGTTGATGACCTCCCTCACCACGATTCTCGGGATGGTGCCGATGGCGTTCAGTATTGGTGAAGGTTCCGAGACGTGTCGTCCGATCGGTATTGCCGATATCGGCGGTATGATTTTCTCCACCATCATCACGATGCTTATCGTTCCGGCAGTGTACGCCGCTATGGACAAGAGCGGAAGCCGCAACAAGAACAAGGCGCTGGAGAAACAGTTCAAGTTTATGAGCGACTTCGACCCGGAAAGGGACCTGCCCAGAAAAAGGCTGGAGGATTAAAGTAACGACGAACGATTAAAAACAAGCAGTATGAAAAAAGCAGTATTTATCACATACAACCAGGCCCTGACGGAACGGGTGGCTTACATCCTCGACCGCTTGCAGCTGCGGGGATTCACCCAGTGGCCGCTCGTGAACGGCGCCGGAACGACCGATGGCGAACCCCGTATGGGTTCGCACACCTGGCCGGAAATGAACTCCGCCACCATCACCATTGTCGACGAGGAAATGGTGCCGCTCATCCTCAAATACGTGAAAGCCCTCGACGAGGTGAACAAGGAGAACGGTATCCGCGCCTTCGTCTGGGACATTACGGATATGTATTGATTCCCCTGCATCGGGAGTATCCATAGAACACTTGCAAAACGAGGAGGAAGTATGATGTATTACTTCCTCCTCTTTCATTTCTCCTGCGGAGCAAATCCGATTCCAACGCACTTTGGTCCGAAAGAGCACCGAATCGGGTCTATTATTTCCCGTTTATCTCCCCGCTGTTTTCTTTGGAATTTCCCTTCTCGGCCAAACAGCATTCAGTCGGCAACTTCCCAGTAGCCGGATTTCGTACTCCCCTTCCGCCGGAGAATACCCAGCTTCTGCAATTTCGTGAGGTTATATTTGATGCCGTCAATCGTACTGCCAGCAATAGCTTCGGCAAGTTCTTTCCGAGTTGCCTGAGGTTTTGCCCGTAAATAATCTATCATCTCTTGTTGCAACTTCGTCTTTCTGTAAGATGTTTCTTGGGTAGTTTCTTGGGTAGTTTCTTGGGTAGTTTCTTGGGTAGTTTCACTGGCAAATCCCTGCTGGTAATCGCCGCTAAAATGGAAGATTGTCCACAATCCACCGCAATTATACTGAAATTCGGGAACAGGACAACCGGCATTTTTGCAAGCCGTCGTCATCCGTTCTATTCCCCGTCCCCAGGCTTCAACTTCTCCGGCACGGAAAAATACATTGGCAATATCGGGATTATAGGGCTGACTGCGATGTCTGTCAAGCAGATTGCTAACCGTCCACTCTTCGGGCAATATTCCGCTGTTCCAAATTTCCAATTTGTCATCATAGACGGCAATTTGTATCGGAGTCAGCGATTCGTACGATTTATGAACAATGGCATTAAGCAATGCTTCCCGCAACGCTTCTCTAGGCATCGGCAAAGATTCTATCCGATGAATACCTTCATAACTTATCAATGCCCGAAGATATTTTGTCGTAAGTATCTCCAAAGTGGTTTTTGCCTGGTGCAACAAATTTCCGTGCACTTCATCCTGATATATCAGATTGGCATTGGCCTGGAAATAACCAATTTTAATAAAAGCTCCTGCGACAAAACTCTCCGGGTCTGGATGAAAAAGAAGAGCCGCAGCCCGTTTGAGATAATCTCTTTCTACCAGACGCAACTTGTCAAGAAGCAACCGGTTGTCGTCCTGCAAGTCTCCGTCCTCCATACGTCCGCTCCGTTTGGCATAACGGCGGAACAGATCAAAGGTCGCATTATCCAATTCCTCTGCTTTCAGATGCGGAACCGGAACCCCGTCCCAGGTACGCCCTTGTTTTCGCAACATAAAACGGTCAAGCGTCGCCCCTTTCAATTCCTGATTGGTGCTTCCGCTTCGCAAATAATAATGCCCCCGATAGCTAATGGGATAGAGATAAGCATCGGTGACGATTTCAATGTAATGTTTGCCATCCCGAACCAGAACATTCACCTCTACAAGGATTCCCAGCAAATCACGCACCTTGTTGGGAATTTCCTTCATCAATTTCTCCACATCCGCAATTCCGCATATCTTTCCGTCATCACACACCCCAATATATAATTTCCCTCCTTGCGCATTGGCAAAACCGCATATCCATTTCAGATATTCGTCCCGCCAATTCTCTTTAAATTCTATGTTCTGAGACTCTGTGTTCATTGACGCACATTTTTGGATAAAATAAACAAAAAATGCGATAAACCCAAGGCAGGTGCCGTTCCCTATTCCCCGATAGCGCAAGATTTCATATACAACACCACATAAAAACAGCCGTCGTCCGGAATTTCGGGCAACGGCTGTCAATGATATTACGTCAGTTTTTAACTCAACGGTCTTATTCCGTTTTCAGGCTTTCTTTTGAGCCGAGAAGATGGAGAGACGCTTTTTCAGT
>CAYNXE010000213.1:0-4038 GCA_964400995.1 uncultured Odoribacter sp. | reverse complement strand
AAATCGGCGAGAAGATTGTATTTATCCACGAAGGACGCAAGGAGTGGGAGGGGGACAAGGAGGTCATCGCCCATGCGGACAACAAGTATCTGAATGATTTTATTTTTTCTTCGGAGCTGTATAAGAAAATAAAGCATAGTTTATGATGAGGAAGATTTGGTTTGCCGGTCTGGTGTGTTTGTTCCTGGCGGGAGCCGGAGGATGCCGGGAAAAAGTGCCGTTGAACCGTGAAGCGTTTTCCGCCTTGTTGCTGGACATGCACCGGGTGGACGGCATTCTGGCGGTGAATAGGAATTCCCGGGGAGGCGGTGAATTGAAGAATTACGCTTATTATAACGATTTGTTCCGGAAATACGGTATTACCCGGGCGGAGTTCGACTCGTGCATGTTTTATTATTCGGCGCAGACCGTCGAGTTTTCCAAGATGTATGATGCCATCATCGACAGCCTGAACAAGCAACTGACGGCGGTGGAAATCGTGCTGAACGAATTGAAGGCGAACGATTCGGTCAATTATTTCCCCGTGCCGGACACCCTTCGTCTGGACAGCGTATGTACGGTGGTCGTGGATAGCATTGTTCCCGGTTTGTATAAGTTTTCCACGACATTGCAGTTTGATTCCGTTACGCCCAGTCGTTTCCGGAGAATCTCTTCGTTCTTCGTGTCCGAGGACGGGACGGATACGTTGAGAGTGCGTGACATCGTTGTCGTACCGGATACGAACCGGCGGAATTACAATTGGTCGCAGTATGCGGATTCGCTTTGCGCCCGGCTGGTCATCCGTTACATGGAGGAGGTGCCGGTGGAACAGCGTCCCAGGACGTACAAAAACGGCAAGTGGATGAACGCGAGCAAGAAGGAGAAAGTTTACGATTTAAAGGATTTCGGCGGCAGGTCCTGGAACAACCAGTTGTTCCGTCCCTATACTTCCAGGGAAAGTGAAAAGCGTTTGAAACAAGGAATACGACGGAAGTGATGCAGCAGGAAAACGACAAGGTCCGTAAGGTAGCCGCTAATTATATATTTTTGCCCGGTTCGCCATTGGTGAAGAACGGTTATGTGGAGATTTCCGCCCTTCGAGGGGTCAGGGTGGTGGACACGCAGGGCGAAATAAAGGAAATTCCCGGGTTGGAATTTTACGGCGGCATGATTGTGCCGGATTATGTTTGTGAACATAAGCAGGAATGGGAGCCCGGGATGGAAATGTTGCCTTTTTTGGAGCAGTTGTACGTGCATCGGGGCGGGGATTGCCGGAAGATTGCCATTATCGAGGGGGCGGATTTGCGCAGGTTGGTCTGGCAGGAAAAGGCGGAGGTGCGTTTGCTTTGAAATCATGGGATAAAAAATTAACTTTGCTCTACCCTATTGTTTGGGGAGAGGTGCGGATGTAGTTGCATCCGGAAGTTGCGTAAACGATAAAAATAGACAGATATGAACAAGGTGTTATTAATGATTTTGGACGGCTGGGGAATCGGAAAGCATGACAAGACGGATGCGATCTTTAGTACCCCCACCCCTTTTATTTCTGCGTTGACAGAGAAGTATCCGCATTCAACTTTGTTGACTTGCGGCGAGAATGTCGGTTTGCCTGACGGTCAGATGGGCAATTCCGAGGTAGGGCATTTGAATATCGGTGCCGGCCGGGTGGTGAACCAGGATTTGGTGCGCATCAATAAAGCCTGCCGCGACAATTCGATTATGCAGAATCCGGAAATCGTGAAGGCGTTTACGTATGCCCGCGACAACAACAAGCAGGTGCATTTTATGGGCTTGGTTTCCGATGGCGGGGTGCACAGTTCTTTGGAACACCTGAAGAAATTGTGTGACGTGTCGAAGGAATACGGCATTCAGAAAACTTTCGTACATTGTTTCATGGACGGTCGGGATACTGACCCGAAGAGCGGTTTGGGTTTTATCCAGGAGTTGAAAGAACACATGGACAAATCGACGGGGAGGATTGCTTCCGTGGTAGGCCGTTATTATGCGATGGACCGCGATAATCGCTGGGAGCGCATAAAGGAGGCATACGAACTGATCGTAAACGGAGTGGGAACACCCACGCAGCATGTGGAAACGAGCATCCGCCAGTCCTACGAGGAAGGGGTGACCGATGAGTTCATCAAACCTATCGTGCATGTGGGCAGTGACGGCAAGCCGGTGGGAGTAATCGAGCCGGGGGATATGGTTATCTTTTTCAATTACCGGAACGACCGGGCGAAGGAATTGACCATAGCCCTGACGCAGCGCGATATGCCGGAACAGGGTATGAAAACGATGCCTTTGTATTACTGTTGTATGACGCCTTACGATGCGACTTTCGAGGGGCTGCATATTCTTTTCAATAAAGAGAATGTTGAAAATACGCTGGGAGAAGTCATCAGCAAGGCCGGTTTGAAGCAGTTGCGCATTGCTGAAACCGAGAAGTATGCACATGTGACTTTCTTTTTCAACGGAGGTCGCGAGGCGCAGTTTGAGGGAGAGAACCGGATTCTGGTACCTTCACCCAAGGTGGCTACTTATGACTTGCAGCCCGAAATGTCCGCACCGGAAGTGGCGGAGAAATTGGTGGAGCAGTTGAATGCGAAATCTGCCGATTTTGTTTGCCTGAACTTTGCCAATGGCGATATGGTGGGACATACCGGCGTATATGAGGCGATACAGAAGGCGGTGGCAACTGTTGACAAGTGCGTGGAGAAAGTCGTGACGGCGGCACGTGCCAACGGTTATGACGTGTTGATTATTGCCGACCACGGGAATGCGGACAATGCCATCAATGGCGACGGTACTCCCAATACGGCGCATTCGTTGAATCCGGTGCCTTGCATCTGGGTGACGGAACAAACCGGCAAGTCGCTCCGCTCGGGCGTATTGGCGGATGTTGCGCCTACCATTCTCGAAATCATGGGAGTGGCTCAGCCCGCAGAGATGACCGGAAAGAGTCTGATAAAATAAGTTTTGAAATTTGAACCGAAGAGGGGAGGGCGAAATCCATGGGCATTTCTGTCACCCCTCTTCGTCGTTTTTGCTCGAAAAGAGGAGAGTATGATTCAGATAGGGGATACGCTGATAAGTTTCGATGTCTTTGAAAAGAAGTTTTGTTGCGATTTGCAGCAATGCAAGGGCATTTGTTGCGTGGAAGGAGATTCCGGTGCTCCGTTGGAAAAGAGCGAGTCTCGTCAGATAGAGAAAAATTACGGGGGCATCCGGGCTTTTATGAAGCCGGAAGGCATCCGGGCGGTGGAAGAACAGGGATTTGCGGTGGTGGACAAGGACGGTGACTTGGTGACTCCTTTGATTCACGGACGGGAATGCGCTTATGCGATAGACGAGAACGGGGGATGCTGGTGTGCCATAGAAAAGGCGTGGACGCAGGGAAAATCCGCATTCCGAAAACCGGTTTCCTGTCATTTGTATCCCATCCGGGTTACCCGCTATGCCGGCTTTGAGGCGTTGAATTACCACAAATGGGACATTTGCCGTTGCGCCCGTGTCAAGGGGGAGCAGGAGGGTATCCCGGTGTATCGCTTTCTGAAGCAGGCGCTGATAGACCGTTACGGAGAAGAATGGTATCGGCAAGTGGAATATGCTGCCCGGGAAATTGAGAACGGCGCGATAGAAATCCCGCCCGAATGAGCGTATCGATAAAAACAGCATATTTTTTGAGATTTTATTTGCAAAATAGCAGATTCTCCCTATCTTTGCACCCGAAAATAAAATGGTGGATGTAGCTCAGTCGGTTAGAGCGTCGGATTGTGGTTCCGAAGGTCGTCGGTTCGAGCCCGATCTTCCACCCTTTTCAACCACAAATGAAGACCAGTTTCTGCTGGTCTTTTTTTATTTCCTTCTCCTTGTAAAATCCGTAAAAATTGCGTGATAAGTGAAAGAAATTCTATACATTTACACGTTAAAATGAACGAAAACGTTTTCAGTTAATTTAATAATACAACCAAGGGCTAAAGAACAATTTATAACAAGGCATATCGGTCCGCGTCCGGAAGACGTGGGGGAGATGCTGAAGGTAATCGGTGTGAAATCTGT
>CAYNXE010000212.1:0-4076 GCA_964400995.1 uncultured Odoribacter sp. | reverse complement strand
TATGGAGCCTACTTGAGCTGTGAAATGCTCGAACTGATGGCGCAACGTTACAACGTGAACACTTCGACCACTTATTACCATGACCTGGTGAAGCACAAGTACTTGGAAGACATGAGCAGCCTCCGGTTTGCAAGCACCTGGGAAAAAGCCTACAACCTGATTGCCAACCTCAACAAATTACTGGAAAATTGCGAAACACGCCGCGATGTGCTGGGCGACGAATTCTATCAGCTCATCAAAGGCGAAGCGTTGGCATTGAGAGCTTTCCTGCATTTCGACATTTTCCGACTGTTCGGTCCGCTGTATGATGCAAGCGACAACGTCACCCAGCTGCCCTATTACAAAAAGTTCAGCTTAAACGAGCGTCCCCGGTTTTATGCAAAGGAATTCATGGACAATGTCATCGAAGACCTGCACGAAGCCGCCGAACTGCTGAAAGACGACCCCGTGCGTACAGGAGGTGCATGGCAAACCAATACCTACACGTTCACTTCTTACCGGAAGCTGCGGATGAACTGGTATGCCGTGCAATTGCTTCTGGCACGTGCCGAGCTGTATCGCGACAACAAACCGGACGCCCTGATTGCCGCCCGGAACGTGATAGACGCTCAGGAAGACTGGTTTCCGTGGGTAAGAAGAGATGCCATCTCTTCCGGCAGGGAAGATGCCGACCGGATATTTTTCAACGAGATTGTCTTTGCCCTGCAAAACACAAGGACTTCCAAACTTTATACAAGTTATTTCGACGGCAATGCCATCAGTTCCGATATGCTGTTGGCACCGACAAGCGAACAAGTCCTCAACATCTTTGAAAACAACAGGCAGGATTACCGTTTCGTTGCCTTTTTCCCCAACCAGGTGGAAATCAATAACGCCACCTACCGGCTTTTCGAGAAATACAAGGCAACGGCAGATACTCTATCCTCTAACCTGATGCCGATGTTGCGGATTTCCGAGGCCTATTACATCGCTGCGGAATGCGAACCGGATCCGGAAGAAGGAATGCAATGGCTGAACCAAGTGTTGACCAATCGCGGCCTCAAGGAAATAACCGACAACAGCCTGCTGAAAAAAACACTTGAAAACGAGTACATCCGGGAGTTCTGGGGAGAAGGACAGCTTTTCTATTATTACAAACGGTTAAAATACACGGAAATCAAGGATTCGGACGACCCGGCCTACCATTCGACAATTAGCATGGCAGCCACCAACTACCAGCCGCAAGTGCCGGAAAGCGAATCCAAATACAATGATATATACAACGACTAACAAACAATACCATGAAACATCTGTTTTTTCTCTACATATTTGCCCTGCTGTTGTGTTACGGATGTGAACACACGGAACTGGAGGGCTACGAAGGAGGAAGCTCGATTTATTTCTCCAAGCAAAGTTTCCAAATCCTGGGAGACACGATGCAGTACGATACTTGGGGAATCCTTGACAGCGACATCAAGGAACGGGTATTCAGGTTGCCGATTTACCTTTTCGGCACAGTAACGGATTACGACCGCACCATTAACATCCACACAGTGTTGTGCGAAACGGATTCCCTCCGTGCGGAGGTCGATGTGGATTTCCGACCGATACCCACAGAAGTCATCCTGCCAGCAAACAGCAATATAACCTATGTGGAAATCACCATGCTGCGAAGCAAAGAACTGGCGCACCACAACCGCATTTTTACAGTTGTTATCGAAGAAAGCGAGCAATTCGATTCGGAATACAACTGGCGCACGGACAGCGAGGGCAACCGTTATTTCCTCGGACACAGCATGACCATCGTCGCCAGCGAGGACTTCCCCAAACCCTGGTGGTGGGACAGGATTGCCATTCCCTATTTCGGAGAATGGAGCTACCTGAAAGCCGATTTGATCTGCACGCAATGCGACATCCGGCGGGCTGACTTCATCAGCAGCGAACAACCCCAGGAATTCAAACTCAAATATTACGGCAAGAAAGTCCAACGTTGGCTAGACGAACAAGCAGAACAGGGAGAACCTTACCTGGAAGAAGACGGCACCCCGATGACGATGGGCAAAGAGGCTCAAGGATAGTTCTTAGTTTAACTAAAAAAAAGACAACATGAAACAGCTTTTATTATACTTGTTCCTGTCCCTGCTGGCAACCGCCTGCTATGACGACTTGGGAAATTACAAATATACGGATCTGAACAATGTGACCGTTGACAGCATTCACTCCAACCAATGGTATGAGAAATACACCTATGCCGATACGCTCAGAATCGAACCGGTATTAAGTCTCGCACTCGGCGGTACGGAAGACCACCTGGAATTTGAATGGAAACTGATGCCCCTGCATGCCCGCTACAACAACGACTCCATTCCGGTCGAGGAACAAAAGGCAGGGTACATCATCGGCAGGGAAAAGAACCTCGCCTATCCACTGAAAGAGAAACCAGGTGAATATGCCGGATTCTTTTACGTGAAAGACACCCAAACCGGCATTTCCTACAAGACCGATTTTTATGTAAGATTGCGAACTGCAGTAAGCGAAGGCTGGATGGTGTTGTGCGAGGAAGCCGGGAAAGCCCGGCTGGACATGATTTCCTATACCTCCGCAAACGAGAAATTAATCTCACACAACCTTTGGAAAGACCTTGATTTCGACTTGGGGAAACCGCATAAGCTAATTTATAACTACAACTGGACTCGTGGCACCTCTCGTTTGGTATATTGCGAGGCTGGAACGTTTAACTTGGATCCCGAAACACTGCAGCCTTCGGAAGAAAACAACATGCTCTGGCAATTTAGCGAGAATCCGGACAAGGCAGAAATCTGTGGTGGTGCGACAATCTGGAATACAGAACCTTCAAGAGAGGTTATCATTACCTCAAACGGAGAACTTTATTGGCGCGAACGAAACAACATTCAAAGTGGAGCCATGTTTACTTATCCAGTAAACAAATTGGCAAACAATACCGAATACTTTAAAGTTTCTCCTTATATCGGATACAAAACCGGTCAATATATATGGGAAGGAGATGATGACGATGTAACCACCGGACGCTCCATTATTCTCTATGACGAGACCAACCGCCGTTTCCTGGCTTTGAAGTCTACTCTAAAAAGACCTTCTAGACCTTGGGAGGACTACGAATATGCCGCCGAGGACTACCCCTCCGTATTGTCTTTCACAGGAGGTTCTGTGGATTACGATGCCAATACGGGAAAGGATTTAGTACACATGGAAGGAAATCCGGAAGGATATGTTTACGCTGTATTGAAAACTCCCGGAACTGAGGATTACGACCTTTACGGCATGAGCATCAACGTCGATTTTAAGCAAGAACGAACCCTTTACGCACACCTGTTACCCGCCAATAGCGACAAAATCACCCATTTTGCCTTTCATCCCATTTTCAGTTTCCTGTTCTATGCAACAGAACAAGGTGATGTGTATCAATTCGACTTCAGTACGCCGGAACAGCCTGCACACAAGATACTTTCTTTTCCCGGCGAACATATATCGGTATTAAAGTTTCAACCCCTAGCCCCCAGGGGTCCCTGGGCTGACTGGGAAATAGCACGACAACATTGGCTATACATCGCCGGTTTCGACACGAGGCTGGAAGAAAATATTAGCGGAGTGTTCCGAATGTACGATTTTCCGGTACAGACTTCGGCTCCTGTATTAAAACAAGAAATCACTCGCTTGGGAAAAATCATTGATATTGCTCTAAGAAATAAAGATGACTATCCAAAGTGATAACCACAAGATTTCTACTACACATGGGTATTTTTTTGTGAATCCGTATGTCAACAGCAAGCAATCCGAATTCACAAGACTTTCCCGAATAGCTCAATATCCCTTAGCCTGCTTCGGACAACCGGGGCAGGCTAAATGAGTATACGGGCAAGCAACCTTTATAAATATTATCATTTTATGAACTTTAATAAACTCTACTAACGGAAGTTAATTGTCAGATTTTCGCTCCGGAGAATCCGTCTTTTGTCGTAACTTGTGTCAGTAAACGAAAAAATAACAAATTAAACCACAAAGCCATGACACATATTGCAGACATTACGGCACGTGAGATTCTCGATTCCCGAGGA
>CAYNXE010000211.1:0-4162 GCA_964400995.1 uncultured Odoribacter sp. | reverse complement strand
TGAAGGTGTATTCCTACCATCCTGTTCCGGAAGAGTTGAGCGCCGAAGAGGGGAAGCATATCCTGGGGGCGCAGGCGAATGTGTGGGCGGAGTATATTCCGACGACCTCCCACGCCGAGTATATGATTTTTCCCCGTCTGTTGTCTTTGGCGGAGGTGGTGTGGTCGCCCCGGGAGAAAAAGGATGCCGAGGATTTCAAACGGCGGATTGCCTGTCACATCGGGTGGTTGAAGGCGAAAGGGGTAAACGTGTTTCCGCTCAGCGATCACATTGATATGCAGACCGAGGTGGATACGGTTTGCCGGCAGGTGAAAATCGGGTTTGATTCCGAGAAGTATCTGCCTGAGATTCATTATCGTGTCAACGACGGGCGGGAACAAATTTACCGGGAGCCTTTTTATGTCCGGGATTCTGCCCGGATAAAGGCTTTTATCGTGACGGACGGGAAGCCTTCGGAGGAGGTGCTGGAGACCCGGGTGGATTACCACCGGGCTGTCGGGAAGCCGGTGGTTTATCAGCATCGGTATAGCGGTGCTTATCCTGCTGCCGGCGTGAAGACGCTGACGGACGGTTATCGGGGCGGACTGACATACGGGGACGGGCGTTGGCAGGGGTTTCTGGCGGACGTGGATGTGGTGGTTGACTTGGATTCGGTTTGCGACCTGAGTTATGTTTCTGCCGGCTTTATGCAGTTGATAGGTCCCGGGGTGTATATGCCCCGCTATGTAACGGTCGGCGTTTCGGAGGACGGACAACATTACCGGGAGGTGGCACGTATAGAAAACGAGGTTCCTGCGGACGAGAAATCTTTGGTTATCCGTGACTTTACGGCGCGTTTTCAGGCAAGGGGACGTTATGTGAGATTTTTTGCCAAGAGACAGAATGGTTTCCAGTTTGTCGACGAGGTGGTTATATATTGATGTTTTAAGCGTATGAAAAATATTGTATTTGATTTGGGCGGGGTAGTCGTTGACTGGAATCCCGGACGTTTGATGCAGGAGTATCCCGGAGACCCCGAGATGCCTGTTGCTCTTTTTGAGAAAGGTTTTTTCGAGCGGTTTTGGCCGGATTACGACCGGGGACGGGCGAGTCAGACGGATATGGTCAAGGAGATGAGCCGGTTTACGGGACGTTGTTATGCGGAATGCTGGGATTTCGTGGAGTTTATCAAGCATTCGTTGCACGACCTTTCTGTCACCCAGCGTTTTATAAAAGAGCTTTCCGAACGGGGATACCGTTTGTTTTGTTTGTCCAATATGTCGGTGGAGTTTTACGATTATCTGAAGGACCGTGAGGTGTTTTCTTATTTTGAGGGGCAGATTATTTCGGCATTGGAACACGTCATCAAGCCGGAGAAGGAGATTTATGAGGTGTTGATGAACCGTTACGATGTCGTGCCGGAGGAGTCTGTGTTTATCGATGACCTGGAACAGAATATCGAGGCTGCCCGGCGGTTGGGGTTCCATACGGTGCATTTTGCGGATAAGGAAAAGGGAATGCGGGAACTCAGGGGGATGCTGGCGCTTTAACCGGCGTTTTTCTGCGCTTTGACGATACGGAGTTTCCGGTAATATCGGATGCACATCATCGCACCGGTAAGGGTTAGTCCGACGGGGTAGCCGAGCCAGACGCCGCGGATGCCGCCGTCCAGGACGAATCCGCAGATGTGGCAAACGGGTATCGCTATGATGAAGTAGCCGATAAAGGAAATGACCGCCATTGGTACGACGTCTCCGATGCCTCGCAAGGAGTTGGCGTAGGTGATTTGCAGGGCATCGCCGAATTGGTAGGCGACGAGGATGATGACGAGGGTGGAGACGATGCGGATGACTTCCGCGGAGGAGGTGAACAGGTAGCCGATGATGTTCTGGGAAAACAGGAAGCCGATGGCAGCCAACAGGGCAAGGCAGAGAATCAGGTGAAAGCCCGCCAGGGTGGTGCGGCGTACATAGAGGAGGTCGCCACGCCCGAAGTAGTTGCTGACCCTCACGGATACGGCGGCTCCGACTCCGTAGTAAATCATAAATCCGAGGGTGGAAATCGCCACCATAACCTGATGGGCCGCCAGGGCAATGCTGCCCAACCAGCCAATCATAATGCCGCTCACGCTGAACAGGGCGGTTTCCAGTCCCATTTGCAATCCAATCATCCAGCCCATTTTGTTCAGGGACAGAATGTCCGGACGGTTGTAGCGACTGCGCTTGTAGCCGACCAGGTATTTGCGATAGGAGGAATGGCGGCGAAAAAGGAGGGCGAAGGCGATGAACATCACGATTCGGGCGGTGAGGGTTGAAATGCCTGCGCCGACGACTCCCAGTGCCGGACAGCCGAATTTTCCGAAAATCAGGATGTAGTTGCCGATGATGTTCAGCAGGTTGGCGGAAAGCATCACGTACATCGGTGTTTTGGTGTCCGTAATGCCGTCTGCGAATTGCTTGAATGCGTTGAAAAGCATAACGAATATCAAGGAGGCGAGCTGGAGAAGGAAGTATGGGCGGATGAGCGGCAGCAGTTCTTCCGGTTGTCCCATTCTGTCTATGTTGAACCATACCCCTGTCATCACCAGGGTCAGCACTACGCCCATACAGAGATTGGCCAAAAGACCGTTGCGCAGGAGTTGCCCGATGTGGAATTTGTCTTTTCTGCCGAAGGCTTGTCCCACCAAGGAAGTGAGACCGAAAGAGAAGCCCAGCCCGAACAAAATCGGGATGTTGAAAGCGCTGTTCACGAACGAGGCGGCTGCCAGGTGGAGGGTATCGAACTGTCCCACCATTATGTTGTCCGCCAATCCCACCACGACGATGCCGATTTGTCCGATGACAATCGGCACGCCCAGTTGTATCAGCGCCTTGTAATGTTCCTTGTAACGGTCCCAGAATTTCATACCCATTGTGTCAAGCAAATTGCGTGTGCAAATTTATAAAAAGTCCGGAAAATTTCGGGGAGGAGAGGGATGCTGGTTTTGCAGTGAGGAGGTGAACGGATTTGCACTTTTGAGTACTGATATTTGGAGGGTGTGTGTCTTATTTTGTCCCGTAGTATGATTAAAGATTGCAAGATATGGTGACAGACTTGGAGACGAATACAGTTTTCTTTTCAGCTTGGCTGACGAGGTTGAAATGTTGGAAAGAGATTCAGTTTGCTTTGGAACAATCACATATTCCTTATGGTCTATTGACGGATACACGGGATTATTGGGTGCGTGATTTTATGCCGATACAGTTAAGTTCCGATACTTATTTGCAATATGTTTACGCCCCTGACTATTTGCGGAACTCGGGCGCTTATCGGACGGACGGAGTGGCGTGCTTTGAGGAATTGAATTTTTCAGATGCGAGGAGGATAAAAACGGATGTTGTGCTGGATGGTGGTAATGTCATCAAGTGTGGTGATTCCGTGATTATGACAGACAAGGTATTTTACGAGAACCGGAAGTATGGCAGGGTTGCTTTGATGAATGAATTGGAACGGTGTTTCGACGCAGAACCGGTGGTGATTCCGTGGGACCGCTACGAGCGGTATGGGCACGCGGACGGTATGGTGCGTTATCTTGGAAACGGACGTGTCTTGTTGGCGAATTACGGGGATTTTGACCCCGCTTTTGCAGAGAAATTGCTGAAGATTTTATCTTGCAGATATGAAGTGGCGGAATTGCGTTTTTCGGTGAGGAAGCCTTCTACGTACAACTGGGCTTATATCAATTATTTGCAAGTGGGCGAAGTGATTTTGCTTCCAAAACTGGGTGTGGAGGAGGATGAGGTGGCGTATGAGCAGTTCCGTTCTCTTTGCCCGCAGGCATCCATTTATCAGGTGGATGTGAAATCATTGGTGCGTCGGGGTGGAGTTTTGAATTGTGTGTCTTGGAATATATGTAGTCGGATAAATTAAAGATTAATTATGGGAATTGATGCAGAAAGAGTAAAGCGTGCGGTTTATAATCGGATAGATTTTGAACTTCCGGAAGAGGTCTGGAAGGAAATTGATGAGGCTTTCGGCGTTTGCTGGAATGAAGTTATCGGATTTGGCAATGAAGTCGACAGAACAGAAGTGATCAATTATGTTGCCGATTGGCTACGGAAGCGGAAGGTTATGATTTTGGAGAGTCGGCTTACTCGCATTCTGGATATTATGTTTGAGTATATCAGGATGACAGGTGGTTTTT
>CAYNXE010000210.1:0-4163 GCA_964400995.1 uncultured Odoribacter sp. | reverse complement strand
CGCTTTTGAGTTTGCCTTATTCTCCGCGGATGGCAGAGATTCCCGGCAGTTCTTTGCCTTCGATGTATTCCAGAAGAGCACCTCCTCCAGTGGAAACGTAGCTGACTTTGTCAGCCAGTCCGAATTGGTTGATAGCGGCAACCGAGTCACCTCCGCCAATCAGGGAGAAAGCTCCGTTAGCAGTAGCTTTGACAATGGCTTCGGCAACTGCCTTTGTTCCTTCTGCGAATTTCGGTATCTCAAATACGCCGACAGGACCGTTCCAGAGAATCGTTTTTGAGTTCTCAATGACTTTGGCGAAACGTTCACGGGTTTCCGGACCGACGTCCAGACCTTCCCAACCGTCCGGGATGTTCATCGGGTCGCAGATTTGCGTATTGGCTTCGTTGCTAAACGAGTTTCCGATGACCGCCTGATTGGACAATACCAGATTCACTCCTTTTTCCTTGGCAATCCGCAAGATATCCAAAGCCAGGTCCAGTTTGTCGGTTTCGCAGATAGAACTGCCGACATGTCCCCCCAATGCAGCCTTGAAGGTATATGTCATACCTCCGCCCAGAATCAGGTTGTCCACTTTGTCCATCAGGTTCATGATGATGTCGATTTTGGAGGATACTTTGGAACCTCCCATGATAGCGGTGAACGGCCGTTGCGGATGTTTCATCACGCTGTCGACGGCTTTCAGTTCGCCTTCCATGACGTAACCGAACATTTTGTCGTTCGGGAAATATTTTGCAATCAAGGCGGTGGAAGCGTGAGCGCGGTGGGCTGTCCCGAATGCGTCGTTGATCCAGCAGTCTCCAAGGGAAGCCAGGTCGGCAACGAATTTCTTCTGGGATTCCTTGACTACGGCTTTGGCAGCTTTCTTTTCTTCTTCTGAAACGTCTTCCGCCAATCCTCTAGGTTTGCCTTCTTCTTCGGCATAGAAACGAAGGTTTTCAAGTAACAGCACTTCTCCCGGTTTCAATTCTGCTGCCTGTTTCTTGGCGCTTTCCCCGATGCAGTCGTCAGCAAATTTCACCGGTTGGCTTAATAGTTCTTCCAGGTGTTTTTGGATGTGCTTCAAGGAATACTTCGCATCAACGCCTTTGGGACGTCCGAGATGCGACATCAGAATGACGGAGCCTCCGCCTGCCAGTACTTTTTTGATGGTTGGGATTGCCGCACGCATACGGGTGTCATCGGTAATCTCGAACTTGTCGTTCAAAGGCACATTGAAATCTACACGAATCAATGCTTTTTTGCCTTGAAAGTTATAAGTGTCAATTGTCTGCATAAATATGATTGTTAGTTATCAATATTTTTATTTTAAAGTTTTTCTATGTCGCTTGCGTCAAGTCCCGTTGTTGAAATAATCACCTCCCATGGGAGTCCGAGACTTTTCATTTTATGTGCTATTTGCAATCGTTCTTCAATCTTTCCCTCTGCCTTGCCTTCTGCCATTCCCTCAGCTTTCCCCTCAGCTCTCCCTTCTATTCTCCCCTCGGCTATGCCTTCCAATCTCCCCTCAGCCTTGCCTTCTATCCACCCCGTTTCTATTACGCTTTTTTGATAACGAATTGCCTCCAGTTCTTTGTAATAGGCTTGTTTTTCATCCGAACTCAAGGAATCGACTTTTAGTCGTTCCCGGGCTTCCGGCAAGCCTTTTGCCGTTGCGTTTTTATCTATCTGGCCTGTTTTCAGGAATTGAATCCACTCATCCAAGGGCGTGTTTGCTATTTGGTCGAACTCGTTTACCCGGAGTACATAATATTCCGGGAAAAGGTCGCCTGCCTCTTTGCCCACGAACAATTCCCGTTGTTGGACGGACAGGTGCAAGATGTCCTCCGGATCATGCAGCCCCCGGAAGAAAGTTTTCCCGTGGTACACGTAATCTTTCCCTTGTCCCAAATCGAAATAAACGATATTGATGGAATACACTTTCCGTATTTTGCTATATGCGTCTCCCAGACCGATGTATTCAGAAATGGTTTTGGATACTCCGTATAACATCCGGTGAAAATAATCCAATTCCCTGTTGTTCTGCACTTCGATAATCAGCAATTCTCCTTCCGTATTTTCTACCAAGATGTCCGCCCGGTTGAACTTGTCCAGTGCGTCTGTCTGGTTTGACTCGCTTTCAAGGAACTTGCAGATGTGAATGTCTTCCTCCAAAAGGGTGGATAAAAACCCTTCCAAGACCACATAATTGCTCTTGTCCCGAAGCAATCGCTTCATTGCCCAATCGAAGTGAATTAAATTCGTGCCCATGACATTTGGTGTCGGATTACTCAACAAAGATATGAATAAGTGAGAGCAAAAACAAATTTATTTGTTTTGCCGGGCATGAGTATTTGGGGAAAAGCCAAGGATACGGACAAAAATCCCTGAACTTTTCAGCATTCGGGGCATAGGCATGACAGGCTTCGGATAAATTTCATTCATGTAAATTCGAATGAGGAATCTCCGGAGATAATCGCTATATTTGTTGTACGAAATTGCGGTCTGTAATTCAAGATTGGCATTTGTTTCTTTAATGAACCCCGAATTGTAAATGGGGGATTGAATGATATTTTGTATGGATGTTCATGAGCAATATATGCAGTTGGCCTTGAACGAGGCTGCCAAAGCGGCGGAAGAGGGGGAAATTCCTGTCGGTGCGATAGTGGTGTGCAAGGGCAAGATTATTGCCCGGGCGCATAACGAGACGGAGAAATTGAACGATGTCACGGCTCATGCGGAGATGCTGGCAACCACGATGGCAAGTGCATATTTGGGAGGAAAGTACTTGAACGAATGTACGCTGTATGTGACGTTGGAACCTTGTACCATGTGCGCCGGTGCGCTTGCCTGGGCGCAATTGGGCGAATTGGTCATTGGTGCGCCCGATCCTCATCGGGGGTATTCCCGTTTAAGTCCTGCCGTCCTGCATCCCCGGACGAAAATCACTGCAGGTGTGTTGGCTGAGAAATGCGGTGAACTGGTCAGACGATTTTTCCAGTCCAAAAGATGAGCAAGTTTAAGGTCGTCTGAAACGGCAAATCAATATCCGGTCAATCGGTTTAGTTCTTCCCAATATCCCGGAAACGATTTGGTCACCACTTCTTTGTCCCGGATAATCAGGTTGGGATGTTTCAATGTCGCCGGAGCGAAAGCCATGGCCATGCGGTGGTCGTGGTAGGTATGAATTTCCGGATGTGCGTCTGGCGGGTTCTTTTTTCCTCTCCAAAGCAACTGGTTGTCTCCGTCCGCTTCCAGGAGATACCCCAGCTTTGCCAGTTCCGTCATCAGGGCGGCAATCCGGTCTGTTTCTTTGATTCTTAACGTTTCCACTCCGCTGAAACGGAACGGTATGTCTGTCAAGCAACAAGCCACAGCGAACGATTGGACCAAGTCCGGCATTTCTACAAAGTCGTATTCCAGACGGGATATTTGCGGTTGACTTTTGGACAGTATCGCTTCGTTGTCGGCAAATCGAGTCGTGACGCCCAGCTTTTCCCATACGCCGATTTGTCGGGCGTCTCCTTGCACGCTGTCGGATAGTAGTCCCGGAAGCCGGACTTCCCCGTCGCCGGCAATCGTCAGCAGTTCATAAAAATAAGAGGCGGCGCTCCAGTCCGCTTCCACCCGGAACGGAACGGGTTTGTAGGGGACGGGGGCGACCTGAACCGATGTGCCATCCCGGGTCACTTTGGCTCCGAAATCGCGCATGATGCGGGTTGTCATGTCGATGTAAGAGCCGGATACGATTTTTCCGGTCAGCCGGAGGGTCAGCCCTTTCTCCATATACGGTGCTGTCATCATCAGTGCCGAGATGTATTGGCTGCTGACTGATGCCGGCATTTCCAGTGTTCCGCCTGTCAGCAAGGAACCGGAAATCCGCAGAGGGGGATAGCCGTTTTTTTCCAGGTACTCGATTTTTGCTCCCAGACGGTTCAATGCTTCTACCAGAACTCCAATCGGTCTTTGTTTCATGCGTTCGGAACCGGTGATTTCCCATTCCCCGGAAGTGCGGGCAAGAAAGGCGGTCAGAAAGCGCATGGCTGTCCCTGCGTGTCCGATGTCAAAACGGTGGCTGTCCGAATGCAATGCCCGGAACAGGGTATTTGTGTCGTCGCAGTCGGCAAGGTTTTCAATGGGCCATTCTCCGTTTGCCAGGGCATGGATGAGCAATACCCGGTTGG
>CAYNXE010000209.1:0-4233 GCA_964400995.1 uncultured Odoribacter sp. | reverse complement strand
GCAAAAAAGTCGGCATCGCCTACGAACTGGAGAACGGGGAGATTATTTATGTGCCGGAATGACGAATTCTTCCATATTTTCCGGATGAATGACTTTGTATGTCGCAGTCGGATAGGTTTTGGCGAATGCTACGGGAACGGCAACTTTGGACTCCGGGTTCCATTTGAATTCATAGGCGTGTAATTGTCCGTCTTTTTCTTCCAGGTAGTCGATTTCTTTCTGTTCCTTGGTGCGCCAAAACCAGCACTGATTCCAATTCTGGTGGTACTGGTTGTATTTCATCCGTTCCGAGATGATGAAATTTTCCCAAAGGGCACCTGTGTCCGTTCGGTTTTCTATCTGCCGGAAATCGTGAATCAGGCAGTTGCGGATGCCATTGTCGTAAAAATAAATCTTTTTGCTTTGTTTCAGTTCGTTTCTCAGGTTTCTGCTAAAAGAAGGCAGGCGGAAGATGACGTAACATTGTTCCAGCAGAAGAACGTATTTTTCAATGGTTTTTGAATCCGTCCGGCAAAGTTGCCCCAGTTCGTTGTAAGAAATCTGGTTGCCTACCTGATAAGCCAGCGCCTGCAGCAATTTGAGCAGCAAATCCGGTTTCTTGATGTTCTCCCACATCAGGACGTCTTTATACAGGTAACTGTCTGTCAACAGTTTCAGCAATTCCTCGTCTTGGGCGGGATGTGTTGCAATTTCCGGATAATAGCCGTAGACCAGGCGATGGTTCAGCAGGCGTTTTTCCTCCAACAGTCCGTGCGAACGGACCATTTCTTCGAACGACAGGGGAAACAGGCAGTATTCCCATTTCCGCCCGGTCAGCGGTTCGTTGATTTTGTTCGCCAGTTCAAAGGAGGAACTGCCGGTGGCAATCGCTTGAACGGAAGGGAGTTCGTCCGTAATGAGTTTTAGCTTCAGACCGATATCGGGAATGCGCTGGGCTTCGTCGATGACCACTCTTTTTTTGTCGGCGAGGAGCAGTTTCAGTCGGCTGGAAGTGATGTTTTGGAACAGAGCCTGTACGTCCGATTCGTCACCGTTGAGCCACAAGGTGTCGGGGTCGTTTCCGAACAGTTCTTTCAGAAGGGTTGTCTTGCCTGTCTGTCGTGCGCCCATAATGATGACGGCTTTACCGCTATTTAGTTTGTTCTCAATGTTTTTTCGCAGACTTCTCTCAATCATAGCCTTTTAATTTCGGACTAAATTAAACTTTTTCGGAATGAAATCCAAAAAAGTGTCGACTTTTTCGGAATAGAATCCAAAAAAGTATAAACTTTTTCGGAATAGAATCCAAAAAAGTCGGAATATTTTTGAAATGAGCCAGGAAAGGCGGGGGTATGTCCTATTCTGTTTCATTTGTCTGCCTGTGGATTGTGTAAAGTGCAGGTTTTATGCTATTTTTGCACATAAGTAAAAAATCAATCGTTATGGCGAATTTTTTTAAGTCTCTTTTTTGGGGAGAGGCGGAAGAGAGCGAGGAGAAAAAGGCGGAGCGGAATTTCGATGTGTTGAAGTATGACGGGATAAAGGCGTTGAAGATGGGGAAAACCGCCTATGCTATCCGTTGTTTCAACGAGGCGTTGAAATGGCAGGAGGACACGGAGGTGTTGGAACTTCTGGTGAATGCCTATTCCCGGGAGGACCGGACGGAAGAGGCCGTTGCCGTTGCCGGCAGGATGATAGAAATCGAGCCGGACAATGTTCAGGTGTTGTTGCTGCGTGCCGGTTTGAACTTTTTGATTGAAAAGTATGCCGAGGTCATTGCCGATTGCGACAGGATAACGGCTCTTGACGATACGAATGCGGCGGCTTATTTCCTGCAAGGGAAGGCCAAGAATGCGGCGGGCGACCGTTTGGGAGCGATTGTCGGCTTGTCGCAGGCAATCCGGCTGAAAGAGGATTTTGCGGAAGCCCGGTTGTTGCGGGCGGAGGTGATGCTGGAGGCGGGCGACTGCAAGGACGGGCTGGAAGATGCGGAGCGGGTCGTGCAATTGATTCCGGAGGAGGAGAACGCCTATCTGATTCGGGGGCGTTTGCTGGAAGCGACGGGCAATCGCGAGGCGGCGGAAAAGGACTATCGCTATGTAGTGGAGTTGAATCCGTTCAATGAGCAGGCCTATTTGCAACTGGGTGGTCTTTTTATGGCGTGCGGACAGCCGGACAAGGCGATTGAACTGTTTGACGAGGCGATTGAGTTGAAACCTGACTTTGCCCGGGCCTATGGCGAGCGGGGACGCGCCCGGCTGATGCAGGGCGATAAGAAAGGTTCTCTGGAGGATATGAAAAAAGCGATGGAACTGAATCCGGACGGGGAGGAAGTGCGTCGGGTCAACGGGACCTATTCCAATTTTGAGGATATGTATAAAAACAGGCCACTTTAATCCACCGGATTTGAACATTGTGTTCGTCTGTTACGTTATACCTAAGCATTAAAAACAGAATGATATGAAAACAAATGGATGGATTATTTTGATTTTGGGAGTGATTGTCGCTGCGGCGTGCAGCAAGAACAATTCGCATTTGGAAGTTCCTTCCCGTTTGGCGGAAAAGGCCTTTCGGGCGAAATATCCTGATGCGCATTCGGTGGAATGGGAAAGAGCGGGAATGTATCAGAAAGTGGAGTTCGAATTGGCTTCAAGGGAATACGATGCCTGGTTTGATGCTTCGGGCAAGTGGTTGCAGACGGAATATTCCCAGCCTTATGCGACTTTGCCTCAGGCGGTAAAGGATTATGTGACGAACAGAGATGATTATCCTGCTGGCGAATGGATTCCGGATCCGTCGGTGGAAGTCGTGGAACGCTTGAACTATCCGACTTGCTACGGCGTCGAACTGGAGAGAGGCAGGAACGAGGTTACGTTGTGGACGGATGCGGATATTTTCTGGCATTTCGATGAGGTGGAGGATATTGACCGGGGTGACTTGCCGCAGGCTATCCGCAGTTTTATTTCATCGAAGTATACGGGAGGCTGGATAACGGAAGGGATGAAATTGGCCGATAATTCTTACATCGTCAACCTGTTGAGCGACAGAGAGGTGAAACAGGTGTATTTCGATCCTTCGGCGGTATGGACCTATACGGCGTGGCCCGTGGAAATAGGCGATTTGCCATTCGCGGTGCAGCAAGTCCTGACCACCGGGGAGGCCTATAAGGGCTATACGATAAAGAGCGCGGAGTATCAGCAGTATCCCGACAAGTCATATTACCGCGTTGTTTTGGAGAATACGGAAAATCCGGAAGGTCCGACATTTCCGGTGAATGTCGATGCCGAGGGGAATCTTGTTTTAGCAGACTGACCGGCGGCGGAGGCAAAAGTACGTTTTTGTATAAATATGCCGTGCTTTGTATGAATATGCAGGTGTTTGTCGCATCAAGCGCCTGCATATTAATATTTTATATAATTCGTGCGTATCCGATTATGCTAAGAAAATGCCGAAAACTATTTATAATTTTGTCGTGTAAAATCGTAAATTATAAATTAAAAATTCGGAAATATGGGATTCGCAACGCAAGAGAAACTTTTCTCCAAGGATTTTTTTATGACTTATGCCTGGTTGTTGGGCGGTTGTTTTGTATTTGCTTTAGGTGCCGTTTTGTTTGCTGAGCCTTACGCTTTCGCTCCGGGAGGTACTTACGGCTTGTCTATGGTGTTCCACAACCTTTGGGGCTGGGAAACGGAATTGACCGCCTTTTGTATGGACGTGCCTTTGCTGTTGCTGGGCATTTATTTCCTTGGTGGTATGTTCGGCGTGAAGACCGTAATCTGCACCTTTGCCATACCGGGATTTATGTGGTTGATTCATAAAACCTGGGGATACAATGCCCTCCTGGAACCTGGGGTTGACATCTTGGCCCTGATGGATGTGGATGCGGTCAGCCGGTTGGCCCTGTTGAAACAACAACTTCTCTCCGCCATTCTCGGAGGTATCGTTTACGGTATCGGCATCGGTATGATTTTCAAGGCGCGCGCCACTTCCGGCGGTTCGGACATCATCTCTATGATTCTCAACAAATACACCCACATTTCCTTGGGTACATTGGTGATTATCGTGGACTGCACCATTACGCTTTCCACGTGGATTGCTTTCGGTGACTGGCGTCTGCCGATATATTCCTGGATCATTGTCATCATCGAGGGCATTGTTATCGACCTCATTGTCGACAGAGTAGCTTTCTGCAACAAACTGAAAAAGCGTCTCTCCATCTTCTCGGCTCAAAAGAAAGCCTGAAAACGGAAT
>CAYNXE010000208.1:0-4309 GCA_964400995.1 uncultured Odoribacter sp. | reverse complement strand
TGTTGGGCGGCGTCTTTGCGATTTTCCGGCGAAAGTGACGCAGGGCACGTCCCACTATATTTTGGCAAAATACTCTCATATTATATTAGAATCGTCTTATTCTTGCCCGAGTTTTGAAAAAAAACGAGGGATGTGAAGAATGATTTTTAATTTTGGACAATCGTTTGTGCGAATGGTGCGCGTGGGGCGATGGTCCGGACAGGATCGTCCGTTCCCCGGATTTTTTCAGAAGTTAGAGAATGAAACGTATTTTGTTCCTTGCCTGGGGATGCTTGTGTTCATGGATGGTGGACGCCCAGGAGATCAGTTTTAGCGAACCTCTGTATCGTTTCGGGACGATTGTCGAAACAGACAAGGCGGTGGAGCATGATTTTTATTTCGTGAACACCGGGAAAAAGCCCTTGAAGATAAAAGAGGTGCTGACGAGTTGCGGCTGCGTCGCTTCCGCATACCCGTCGGATTTCGTGTTGCCGGGCGAGCGGGCGGTGGTACGGCTCGCCTATTTGCCTGCCAACCGCCACGAGCGGGAAGTGCTGGGCGTGGCGGAAGTCTACACCAATGCGGGGATGAAGACGCTGGAGATGGTAGGAACCGTGTTGCGGGAAGAAAAGACGCCGGAACCGGAATATCGTCTGCGGAAAACGGGGCGTCCGGAACGTGTGGCGGCTCCCGGGAGGAGCGAGGATTTTGAGCGGATATTGGAGAGAATGCGCGGCAAGATGCTGGAGCGTGTCGATGTGGCGGGAAACGACACCGCGGTGGAAGAGCAGGTTGCCCGGTTGCGCCGGTGCGGCAAGTGGGAAGATTTGGATTACGGCTGCTACGGTCGGAGCAACTGGGAGCCGATACGGCACCTGGACCGTGTTTACCGGCAGGCGGTGTCGTATGTGCACCCGGAAAGCGCCTATTGTGCGAACGATACCTTGTACGCGACCATCGAAGACGCCTTGGGGTATTGGCTGGAGCGCCAGCCGAAATGCCATAACTGGTGGTACAACCAGATTGCCGTGCCGCAACGCCTGGGAAACATCCTGGTGCTGATGGATGCGGGAAGCCGGCGATTGCCGGATGAATTGCGGGAGGGCTTGTTCGGGCTGATGGCTTGGCCGGACCCCCGGAAATGGACGGGCGCCAACAAGCAGGACATAGCCCTGCACCATGTGCAGCGGGGCTGTTTGCTGAACAATGACAGCATCGTCAGGGCTGCCGCCGGACAATTGTTTTATCCGGTGCGCTTCACGAATCAGGAGGGATTGCAGGTGGATTATTCTTATCATCAGCATGGCAATCAATTGTATATCGGCGGTTACGGAACGGTTTTTGTCGGTTGCGTGCTGAAAACGGCAGAATGGTTCGAGGATACCCCCTACGCCTTGCAGGACGAGCAGTTGGCAATATTCAGCCGTTTTGTCCGGGAGACCTATCTGAATGTTTTTCGAGGCCCTTATCAGGATTTCAGCGTGACGGGACGGGGCATAAGCCGTGTCGGGGCGATGCTGAACGGGGGCATGCCGGATTTGCTGGAGAGGATGAAAAGGACGGACCGGGAACATGCGGACGAGTATGAAAGGGCGAAAGCCCGTTTCGGGGGAGATGCCGCTTCCGGCAGGGAAGACGGCAGCCGGTTCTACTGGCGTTCGGATTATGCGCTGCACAACCGGAAAAAGTTTGATTTTTCCGTCCGAACCTCCTCTGTCCGCACGGGCAAAATAGAGTGCGGCAACGGGGAAAACCTGCGCGGGGCGTTGCTTTCGGAAGGTGCCACTTGCCTGCGGACCACCGGAGACGAGTATTACGATGTCTTTCCGGTGTGGAACTGGAACCGTGTACCGGGTGTTACCGCCCTGGAGACGAATGCCGATTTGCAGCCTGCCGGCTGGTCCTACCGAGGGAAGGCCGTTTTTTCCGGGGGCGTTTCAAACGGCAGATACAGCGTCATGGGCTATCGGATGGACGATTTCGGGGTCGAGGCACGGAAAGCCTGGTTTATGCTTGACGAGGAAATTGTTTGCCTGGGGGCGGGCATCCGCGGAAAACAGGACGGGAAAGTGTGCACGACGGTGGAACAATGCAACAGCAAGCCGGAACGGTGCAGGCAGGAAGGAAACAAAGTGCTCAAAGGCGACGTGCTGTATTACTTCCCCCGAAGCGGCGGTGTCGTGCGTCGGGAGGATACCCTCCGGACGGGGGCATGGGCGGACATCAATTACAACGAATCTTTGAAAAAAATAGAAAAACCCGTCTTTTCCCTGTGGATTGACCACGGCGAACGGCCGGAAAACGCCGCTTACGCTTATGTCGTGGCTCCCGGTGTCCGCCGGATGGAAGACTACGACACGGCACGCATCTCGATAGTCCGGAACGATACGCTGGTGCAGGCGGTGTACCAGAAGGAGGCGGATGTCTTGCAATTGGTGTGCTACGGAAAGGCTCGTTTCAAGGGGGCGGGGGTCACGCTGGACGTGGACATTCCGTGCGTCCTGATGCTGCAAGGGGTGAAATCGCCGAATCCCTCGCTTTATCTGGCGGACCCGATGCAGGACAAGCGCGTCGCGCACATCCGCCTGAAGACACCCCGCGCCAAAGCGGAAAAGGTGGTGGAATTGCCGCAGGGGGACTGGAAAGGAAGTACGATTGAAATAATAAAATAAATTTGAAACATGAAGTGGTATTTAGGGTTATTGGGACTGTTGCTTGCCTGCCGGAGCATGGCGGACGGAAGGACGGTCGTGTCGTTTAACGACGGTTGGACTTTCAAGAAAGGTCCTTTTACGGAAGACAAGGTGAAATATGGAGAGATTTTCGACAAGGAGTGGGAACAGGTGCGGATACCCCATACCTGGAACGCCAAGGATATGCAGTTGAAATATAACCAATTTTATGCCGGCGAGGCTTATTATCGCAAGAAATTCTCCGCGGATACCGCTTGGAAAGACAAGCGGGTGTTCTTGCGTTTTGAAGGAGTGGGGCAGGTCATGGACTTGTACGTCAACGGGCGGTATGTCGGCAACCACAAGGGCGGCTATTCTGCCTGCGCCTTTGAGTTGTCCCGGGTGTTGAAGCACGGGCAGGAAAATGAGCTGCTGGTGAGAGTCAGCAATGCCGCTTCGCCGGAGGTGATACCCGTGAATCACGTGTTGTTCGGTGTGTATGGAGGCATATACCGTCCCGTGTGGCTGGTGGTGACGGACAAGGTGAACATTGCGGTGAACGACTGCGCTTCCTCCGGGGTGTATGTCACGCAAAAGGAAGTTTCTCCGCAGAGCGCGGCGGTGAATGTCAAGGTCAAGATAGACAACCAAGAGGTGCAGACGCGGAAAGTGGTTTTGGAAAATGCCATATACGACTATTCGGGCAGGCTTTGCCTGAAGCAGGCGCAGGAAGTCCAGGTCGTGCCGCAGGGAAAGCAAAGTTTTGAACAGCATTTCCTGTTGAAAAAGCCTCATTTGTGGCAGGGCAGGAAAGACCCTTATCTGTACAAGGTGGTGACCCGGATCAAGCGGGGAGGCAAGGTGGTGGACGAGGTGGTGCAGCCTCTGGGCATCCGTAAGTTTGAGGTGGTTGCCGGAAAAGGGTTTTACCTGAACGGCGAGAAATATCCCATGTACGGCGTGTGCCGTCATCAGGACTGGTGGGGACTGGGCTCCGCCCTGACCAATGAGCACCATGCGGCCGATTTGGCTGAAATCATGGGTATCGGTGCCACGACCGTGCGTTTTGCCCATTACCAGCAATCGGACTATATTTATTCCAAATGCGACAGCCTGGGCTTGATTGTCTGGGCGGAGATTCCTTTTGTCAACCGGGTGTCCGCGCAGGAGGGCGCCAATGCCAAGGAGCAGTTGCGGGAATTGATTCGCCAGAGCTTCAACCATCCCTCCATTTATGTCTGGGGCTTGCACAACGAGGTGTATAGCCCGGAGGACTATACGGCGGCTTTGACCCGGGAATTGCACGATTTGGCAAAGACCGAGGACCCGGACCGTTATACGGTTTCCGTCAACGGCTACGGAATTATGGAGCATCCGGTGAACCTGAATGCGGACATTCAGGGCATGAACCGTTATTTCGGCTGGTATGAAAAGAAGATTCAGGACATTGTGCCCTGGATTAAAAACCTGGAAACCCGCTATCCGGACGTGAAGTTTATGTTGTCGGAGTACGGCGCGGATGCCAATATCGCCCACCAGACCGAGTATCTCGGCGAATCCCTCAACTGGGGCAAGCCTTATTATCCGGAGACGTTCCAGACCAAGCTCCATGAATACCAGTGGAGCGGAATTGCCAGCCATCCTTATAGCGTGGCTTC
>CAYNXE010000207.1:0-4367 GCA_964400995.1 uncultured Odoribacter sp. | reverse complement strand
ACGCCCAATATCGCCACCAATGCGTTGGTCAGGAACAGCAGTTCCAGGCGCAGGTCCTCCTCCGGCACCAGCCATTTCACCAGCCATCGGCCTGCCGGCACCACCACCAGCACCACGCCTCCGAATCCCCACGCCACTTGCTGGAAGGGGATGCCCGGCAAGGCGAATATCAGTTGCGTCAGACTGAAAAACAGTACCGGGAATATCAGTATGCCGGGGAACCAGTAGAGTGCCTTCCACGCCCACCGTATCCGCTTTCCAAGAGGGGAGACGTTCATCGTGTGTACGGCCAGCAGGCAGAACGCCATTTGCAACGCCACTTCGACCGTCAGCACCACGGCAATGTCCAGCATCAGCGCGGAATCGGACAGCCAGTCGGCAATCTGCGTCTTGGACTGCTCGATGGCATACGGCCACGTCAGCACGACAAATACCGCTCCCGCCACCGCCGCCAGCCATACGCCTTTCGTCGGCCAGAAGGTCTGTTTCAACAGAAAGTTGAAAGCCGTCAGCAAAATCAATATCCAGATAATCGTATCCATAGGCTTGTATTCGGTTTTATTCCCGGTTTCTCCGTCTTCTCCGCATCAGCAGCACCAGTCCCACCAGCGCAATCACCACTCCGGCGCCAATCCACGGTGCGCCTACCTGCGTCTTGTGCGCTTCCGGCGTCCGGTTCAGTTCCTCTTTTTTCATTACCACGCCTTTGTCGTTCACGGCAGACTCGCGGATTTTGGCAATGCTTTCCTTGTATTGCGCCGCGGTGGCCGGGTCGGTTTTCGAAGCGATGAAGTCGCGCAGTTTCGCATTGTCGCACACGAAGCCCGAGCAGGAGGGACGGTATTTGTTCAGCAACTCGGTATGCAGGCGTGCCAGTTCGGCAATCTGCTGTTCGCTGGCATTCCACATTCCTTTGCGGACGGTTTCAAGCATCACCGCCGTCATTTCCTCCAAGGCGGCAGGGTTCTGCTGCTCGAAGTATTTCTGCACGCCCAAATCGAATTTGTCTTTGACATATACGTCATATATGTCGTCCCACAACTCCTTGTCGACCGCCTGCGGCTTCATCACGTTCCACCCGTAGGTGTTGCGGACGGTTTCCGCAAATGTTCCCGCAGAGGATGCCTCGCCCTTCATCTTCTCGCGGATGTAGGCGGGGTTCAATATCGTGGTGCGCGATTCCACGCCGATGGATTCCTTCAGTTCCTGCATCCGGTTGTTGTTGCGGTTGCGGTAGTCGCTGAAATAGGCGTCGGGGTCCTTGCCGGTCACGTTGCGCACAGCAAGGTTCATACCGCCCATAAACTCGTACACGTGGTCGAGACTCAGGGCGCCCCAGGTGTTGCTCTGCCGGGGCTGTACCACCACGTCCGTGCGGGTGAGCGCCGCCTCGAAGGCATATTTCCGGAAGGTTTCCCAGTTCTTCTCGCTGCCGTAGAAAGCCCCCATATTGTTCAGGTAGACCGAGGCGATTTCCGATTCGTCCTCCCAGCGGTCGCCGGCTTCCACCATCCCCTGGATGCCTGTCCCATAGCCGCCGTTCGCTCCGCCGAATACGCGGAAGGAGGCCATTTCGCGCGCCTCTTTCGGCGACAGTCCTTTCTCAGTCAGCGCCTTTTCCGCTTCGACCACGCCTGCCGCCACCTGATTTTCAAAGCGGTCGTCCTTTGCCGCAGCCGCCATTTCAACGGCACGGTTGACCAGGAACAGACGGGAAGCCGCCAGGTCGCGCAACTGGCCGGAGGTCTGCACCACTACGTCGATGCGCGGACGTCCCAATTCCGCCGACGGTATCAGCTTCAAGTCGCTCACCCGCCCGAATGCATCGCGCACGGGTTCCACGCCCAGCATATAAAGCACCTGGGCTATCGTCGCTCCGCCCGTTTCGATGAATTCGCCGGACCAAAGCGTGTAGCTCACTTTCTTCGGGTATTCGCCATTGTGGCGTTTGCGATACATATCTATCGTGCTCTTCGCCAGTTGCACGCCTTTTTCCCACGCCGCCTCGGTGGGCGTTTCCTCGGCATTGATGGCAAACATATTGCGTCCCGTGGGCAGCGTGTTCGGATTCACAATCGGATCACCGCCGGGCGAAGGTGCCGTGTAGCCGCCGTTCAGGGCGTTCAACATCGAGGCCAGTTCGTTTTCGGGACTCGTCAGCAATTGTTTCCGGTAATTGCCGATGTTCCGCACGGTTCTTTCCACTTCGGAAATCGCCAGCGCGAAGTCGATTTCCTCTTTCGTATATTCTTTTTTATGTCCTGCCATAGCGGACATCATCGCAGACATACCTCCGCCACGTTGGGTTTCCGGTTGACGGGTTTCCGTTTTTTTACCTTTCATTGCCGCTTCCATTCGCCTCAACGCCTCCGGATTGGCACCCATTTTCTTCGCCATTGCCAATGCCGCCGACGGGTTTGTTTCGCCGTCCTTTTCTTTTGTCTTCGCTTGCATAGCGGCAGGCATTTTCGGTTGTTCCTTTCGGGGTGCGTTGTCCTCCTGCATCGCCAGCATCATCGCCATCATCCCCTTGGGGGCGTTGCGTTCGGCAACGATTTCCCGCGCCTTTGCCAGTTCGGCGGCAGTGATGCCGGCAATCCGGCAGATTTGTGCGTCCGTGACGGGTGCCGACTGCTTCAATTGCTGTCCCACCAACTCGCGGGCGGGATTCAGGTAGCACTGTGTGAACAGCGATTTGTGCTTCAGCAGGCGTTCGTCCGCCTTGCCGCGCTGCTTGTCGAGCGACAGCAGGCTGTAAGCTATCGGTTCCGTCGCCATAGAATAGACGGACGAGGTAATCCGTTCCGGTTCGTAAGGTACGCCCATCGTGTATAATTGTCCGGTAATCTTTTCCGCCGCCAGCTCCTCCGCAAAGTTCTCGATGCGCAGGATGTCCTCCTCCGTGTAGGGCACGGTCAGCACGCTGTCCAGTCCCAGTTCGCGGTGGATGCCCAGCTTCACCGTCGCCGCCTTGACCGCCAGCGACGCTTTCTCCAGGGCGGCGGCGTTCACGCCTTCTTCCGCTCCCAGGCGGGTGTTGTAGACTTTCACCTTTTCCATCAGGTCGCGATAGATGCCCCGCACGCTGCTCTCCAGGAAAGGCGGCGTCAGGTAGGACTGCAAACCGGCATAGGAGCGGCGTTTGGCAATCATCCCTTCTCCCACGTTGCCAATGGAATAGATGTAGAAATGGGGCACGGCGCCCACCAGCCGGTCAGGCCAGTCGTTGCTGCTCAGCGCCACCTGTTTCCGGGGCGTGAACTCCAGACTGCCGTGCGTTCCGAAATGAATCAAGGCGTCCGCCTTGAAGCCGTGCTGCATCCACAGGTAGGAGGCGATATAGGTGTGCGGGGGCGCCATATTCGTGCCGTGCACCACCTGGAAGGAATTGTCGCCCGCCCCAGCGGCGTTCTGCGGCATCAGCACCACGTTGCCGAATTGCAGGCGTGCCACGCCCAAGCGTCCGTCGGGCGTCACCATATAGCTGCCGGGGAACTCCCCGTTGGCAGCCACCACTTCCGCATATTTCTCCGGTCGCAGCGATGCCTTCACCCAACCCTCGTACTGCTCTTTCGTAATCAGTTCCGGATGACCGCTTTTCATAAATTCGTCGAAAGCCCCTTCGGCATAGGTGCCGAAAACGGCGCCCTGCGACATAATCATCTTTTCCAGTCCCTTGTAGTCGGCAGGCAGGCAGTCCACGCGGTAGCCCTCCGCCTTCATCCTGCGCAACAGGTTGTAGAGCGAGGGAGCCACTTCTATACCGCCCGCCGTCATCGCGTTTTGTCCGGGTCCCTTGTAGTAATAGATGGCCACCCGCTTTTCGCTGTTGGGTTTCTTTTTCAGATTCAGGTAATTGTTCACGTTCTGCACGAAAGTTTCCAGCCGTTCCGGCACGGCAAACGAGTGCCGCAACCCCTCTTTGTCCTTGTATTGCGCAAACAGGGCAAACGTGCGAATGGCACCGTCGATTTCGGGCGTCACCACGCTTTGCGACAGGAATCCGCCCGACATCCCCATCGGGTCCGCCTCCCATTCTTCCACGAGGCTGTTGACCGTCAGCGGCGAGAAGAGCAGGATGTTTTTCCTTTTCAGAAATTCCACCATCCGGTCGCCCATCCGCCCGTGCGCCATATTGATGACGGCGTCGGGATTGATTTCTTCCAGAAAGCCCATTATTTTCCGCAGGGAGGAGACCGGATAAACGTTGTAGCCTTCCGCCTCCAGTGCCGCAATCAGCCCGGTGGCGTCCGCCATCTGTCCGGTCACCGCGATGCGGCGCGCGCCTTCCTTGTACAGTCCGTTTGCTTTCAAAAACCGCTCGTATTCCGCTACCGTCGTGAACTCCGCTTCTTCGTCGGAATTTC
>CAYNXE010000206.1:1364-4383 GCA_964400995.1 uncultured Odoribacter sp. | reverse complement strand
TGCAGGTATGATTTCCGATCTGAGTGTTTCCGGAAACGCCAATTTGCTGACCCGGACGGATATTATCTATACGTTGCGCGGTGCCGCTCCGGAGGTGGTGGATAAAAGTGCGGACTTGGTTCGCTTTGTCTCTTTCCGTGACACGACGCTTCAGGAGAAGGATGAATTGACCAATCGGGTGAGTGCCGGTGGCTTTGCTTTGCGGATGTTGGTGGAAATCGGCGACCAGGTCAGACTGGGAGTGGATTTGTCGGATGACGGGAATGATCGTGTCAATATTCAAGGAGGAGGAAATCTGGTGCTGGCAATGAATCCGGAGAGCGGAACGACTTTGTCCGGCAAGTATATCCTGACCGGGGGCGTGGTCGTGTATAATGTGCCGATTGTGGGGAAGAAAGAATTCAGTATCCAGAATGGCAGTTTTGTGGAGTGGACGGGGAATGTCATGAATCCCGCCCTGGGGATTTCGGCTTCGTCGCAGGTGAAAGCCGATGTGGAGGACGGCGACCAGACCCGGCAGGTGGTTTTTGATGCCATTATCCGGATCAGGAATACGTTGAATCGTCCGGATGTTACGTTTGACTTGTCCGCTCCGAATGATATGGTGATTCAGAATCAGCTGTCCACTTTTTCTCCGGAGGAACGGACCCGGCAGGCGTTGAATTTGTTGATTTACGGTACTTATACCGCGCCGGGGGCGGCAAAGTCGAACGGAAGTGCCAATATTGCCAACAATGCCATTTATGGTTTTGTCGAGAACGAGTTGAATAAATATACCCGGAAAGCCGGGCTGACGGTGGGGTTTGATTCCCGTAGCACGGAGGAGAATACGATGCGGACTGATGTCACTTATCAGTTTTCCCGGCAGTTGTTCAATGACCGGGTCCGGGTGAAAATCGGCGGGCGGATATCGACCGACGGCAATGAGGGGCAAGGGGGCGGTTCTTTGCAGGATAATCTGGTGGATGATATTTCTATTGAATATGTCCTGACGAAGAGGAAGAATTTGTATGCCAAGGTGTTCCGGCATTCAAATTATGAGAGCGTGTTGGACGGGGAGGTGACCCAGACCGGTGCGGGCATCGTTTGGCGAAAGAATTTCCGGAAGTTCAGGGATTTGTTCAAAAATAAGAACCGGGAGGAACGGAAAGCAAGGGCGAAAAGTGAAGAATGAAGGGCGGAAGTATGAGGAACGAAAAGGAATATCGGAGTAGAGCAGGAACGACGGGCGGGGGCCGTCGGCAGGCTGTCGCCCGTTATGCGTGTGTGCGCCTGTTGTCCGGCTTGTCTTGCCTGTTGTTTTTTTCTGCCTGCTCCACGACGAAAAAACTGGCAGACGGGGAGGTGCTTTATGTCGGCGTGAAAAAGATGAGGATTGAAGCACCTGCAAAAGTGAAGCTGAACGGTGTGCAGAAGTCGGGGGTGACAAGTCCCTTGTCCGTCAAGCCCAATAATCCGTTGTATGCCCCTTATGTCCGTACTCCTTTCCCCACCGGATTGTGGGTGTATAATTGGAATATAAAGCAGGAAAAGGGGTTTAAATGGTGGTTGTACCGGAAACTGGCGAAGAAGCCCGTTTTGATTTCGGATGTGCAGCCGGCGTTGCGATTGAAGATGGTGGAGAACAATATGAAGAGTTTCGGATTTTACGGAACCCGCACCCGGTATGAGATTATCCCCGGAAAGCACAATCCCCGGAAGGCGCGTATCGCTTACGAGGTGAATCTGTCTGAACCTTTCCGGTACGGTACGATACAGTTGTGGGGGTGGCAACCGGCCATGGATTCCATTGTGAGGGCTTCTATGAGATTCTCGGAGCTGAAGTCCGGCGAGCAGTATGACGTCAATGTCTTGGACGAGGAACGGCAGCGGATTTCGGACCGGCTGAGAAACAGCGGGTATTATTTCTTTCAGCCGGATTATATTGAGTTTTTGGTCGATACGACGGTCGGCGGCAGGGTTGCCGATGTCCGCATCGGTTTGAAGCAGGGGATTCCCGCCAATGCTTTTCGGGTTTATGAAATCCGGAAGGTGGATGTCGTGTTGACCGGCAATGACAGCCGGGAGGGACAGGATTCCATTTTCCGGGAGGGGGTCAGGATTTTGTATGCTCCTCCTGTGACTTTGAAGCCCGATGTGCTGATGCGTGCCGTGAAGGTGAGGCCCGGACAGGTGTATTCGGCGGTGCGCCAGAGCCGGACGCAGGCGAGTTTTGTCCAGTTGGGGGTGTTTAAGTTTGCCAATATGACGATTACCGCTCCGGATTCGGCAGGCGGGAAGGTGCTGGATATGCAAATCAGCGGGGAGTTCGCCTTGCCCGTGGAGACGGAGGTGGAAATCGATGTTTCCTCGAAGTCGAACAATTTGCTGGGTCCCGGCTTGACGCTGGGGATTACGAACCGGAATATGTTCAAGCGGGCGGAGACGTTCGGGGTTCGGTTCACCGGTTCCTATGAATGGCAAATCGGGGGTAACAGGGAGGTTGCCGGAAATTCGGGATTGGTCAATTCTTACGAGTTGGGCGTAAACGGGCATTTGTCCGTCCCCCGCTTGTTGATTCCCCGGTTTTTGAAGTCCGAGCGGGACCGGAGGGAGCAGACGCAGTTTCAGGTGGGGACGGATTTGCTTAACCGGCATAATTATTTCCGGATGATTTCTTTTTGGGGCAGTGCGACTTATGATTTTAATTCTTCTTTCCGGAATTATCATTCCGTTGTTCCTTTTAAGTTGAATTATACTTATTTGTTGCGTACCTCGAGTGCTTTTGATTCCGTCACGATGCGCAATCCTGCCGTGGCGCAGAGTTTCCGGAATCAGTTTATCCCTTCCATGTCCTATACTTATACTTACGACCGGGTGGCGACTTATCGGAATCCGAACCGTTTGTTTTGGCAGACTTCGTTGACCCAGGCGGGCAATGTCGTGGCAGGGATTCAGTATCTTGCCGGAAATCACCGGGGAGAGGGGAAGAAGATTTTGAGGAATCGCTATTCGCAATTTCTGAAATTGACTTCGGAGC
>CAYNXE010000206.1:0-1354 GCA_964400995.1 uncultured Odoribacter sp. | reverse complement strand
CTGGCCATGCGGCTTATGGGAGGTGTCGGTTACGCTTATGGCAATTCAAAGGTGATGCCTTATAGCGAGCAATTTTATATCGGCGGTTCCAACAGTATCCGTGCTTTTCATATCCGGTCTATCGGTCCCGGCAGTTATCATCCGGAGGAGAGCAAGTATGCTTATCTGGACCAGACCGGCGATGTGAAGCTGGAGGGCAATGTGGAGTATCGTTTCAAGATATATGAGCGGTTCCGGGGGGCGTTGTTTGTGGATGCCGGGAATGTATGGCTTTTGAAGCAGGAGGAGCAGCGTCCCGGCGGCGTGTTCCGGATAAAGGATTTGCCCCGGGAGATTGCCGTGGGAACCGGTTTCGGCTTGCGGTATGATTTTTCGTATATCGTTGTCCGGGCGGATTTGGGTATCCCCCTGCATGCTCCTTATGCTACCGGCAAGTCCGGTTATTACAATATTGCCGGGAGTTTCTGGAAGGGCCTGGTGCTCAATCTGGCCATCGGGTATCCTTTTTGATAACTTATTCGGCGGGGGATTCGTATGAGAAAGCAGTAATGTTGGTTATATGACTGTTTTGACTGTTTTGCGCCGGGTTCGTATAGGCACCGCTTTTTTGAAGTGTATGGCGGTGTTGCTGGCTTATGTTTTCGGTTTTTACGTGACGCGCCATTTCCGGGAGGAAACCGGGGGTATGGGCGCGGTGCTGGCTTGTACTTCCGCCATTGTGGTTTTGCAGGACAATAATTTGAAGAATTCGCTGCACAATGCTTGGCTCAGGGTGCTGGGAACGTTTATCGGTGCCTTTATTGCCTGGATATATTTGTTGTTTTATCCTTTTTCCGTTATGGGGATGATTGTTGCCGTGTTTGTGCTGGAAATCATCTGTATGTTGCTGAAAGTTCCGGACGATGGCAAGATGGCGACGATTACGCTGACGGTTGTCCTTGTCATTTCCCAGAGGTATCCCGGTTTGCCACCTTGGGAGAACGGGCTGTTGCGATTCAGCGAAGCGGCCGTCGGTGCCGGTATCGGGATTTTTATGGTTTGGCTTGAGTATGTTTTTCAGAAAATCTGGAAACGGGTGAAGGTTTCCGCTACTAAAAATCGGGGGTAGGATTTTTGTTTTCCATTCGTGACGGGCTCTCGGCATGATGACGGACGGGGGGATTCAGGATATGCCTCGGGAACAGATACGGTTCTGTTACGGGGCAACTATGATAAATATATTGTGTAAATTCAGTTAAATAGTTATTAAAGACCTATTCTATGAATAAGTGTTTAATAAGTCTTTAATAAGTGTTTATCCGTAAGTGATGCGTAGTTGTTCCTTAGTTTATCCGTCGTTTTTGTGTATTGTTTT
>CAYNXE010000205.1:3648-4402 GCA_964400995.1 uncultured Odoribacter sp. | reverse complement strand
TTTTTCATCAACTTTATCTTTTGGTGAAAGGGACGGTTGCCATTAATATTTTTGCCGGGATATTTACTTTTTATTTGGCGTGGTTGTTGGTGAAGGCGCTTAATATGGAACTGATGGCCTCGCTGTTGGGCAGTTTTATCAGCATGGGGGTTCTTGTTCTGCTGGTTGTTTTCCAGCCGGAGGTGCGACGTTTCCTGCTGTTGGTAGGGAGCCGCTATAATTTGCAGCATATTTTCAATTTGGAAAGGATATTTGCCAAGCCCCGCATTCAGGACAATGTTTCCAATGCGATTGTCGAGGCTTGTGTTAATTTTTCGGCGACGAAAACCGGTGCCCTGATTGTTTTTCAGCAGAATACGCAATTGGACGATTATGTCGATTCGGGGGTGCTGATCAAGGCGGAGGTTACGTCCGAGCTGATAGAGAATATTTTCTTTAAGAATACTCCGTTGCACGACGGCGCACTGATTATCACGGACAATAAGATTCTTGCTGCCCGCTGCATCCTGCCGGTGTCCGACCGCCGGGATATTCCGGGAAGCATGGGGTTGAGACACCGTGCCGCCTTGGGATTGAGTGCCGTCAGTGACGCTTATGTGGTGGTGGTCAGTGAGGAGACCGGCAACATTACTTTCATCAAGGACGGGAACTATAAGGTCAGGGTAAGTCCGGAGGAGTTGAAGAGTCTGTTGTCGAACGATTTTTCCGGATTCGTTGTCAAATAAAAAAACAGGAATCCCTTAGAGGAGATTCC
>CAYNXE010000205.1:0-3638 GCA_964400995.1 uncultured Odoribacter sp. | reverse complement strand
AGATATGCGGTCTCGTTGTCTTCAAGTCGTTTCTGCACGTTGCTGTTTTCCGCTTTTTCAAATGTTAGTCCGGTGATGTTTTCGTAGAGTTCGACATATCTGTCGGTAATGCCGGCAACGACTTGGGGTGTCATTTCCGGAACCTGTTGTCCGGCTTGTCCTTGGAAGCCGTTGTCCATCAGCCATTCCCGGACAAATTCTTTGGACAGTTGCTTTTGTTTTTCTCCCTTGGCAAACCGTTCTTCGTAGCCTTCCGCGTAGAAGTAGCGGGATGAGTCGGGCGTGTGGATCTCATCGATGAGGTAGATTTTGCCGTTCTTCTTGCCGAATTCGTACTTGGTATCCACCAGAATCAGTCCTTTTTCCGCTGCCATCTCCGTACCGCGCTGGAAAAGCGCATAGGTGTATTTTTCCATCAGTTCGTAGTCTTCCCGGCTGACCAGTCCCTGGGCGATGATTTCCTCTTTGGAGATATTTTCGTCGTGTCCCTCGTCCGCCTTGGTGGTCGGGGTAATCAGCGGAGATGCGAATTTCTGGTTTTCTTTCATGCCTTCGGGCAGGGGCAGACCGCAAAGGGTGCGTTCTCCGGATTTGTATGCCCGCCAGGAACTGCCGGTGAGGTATCCCCGGATGACCATTTCGACTTTGAACGGTTCGCATTTGTGTCCAACAGTCACCATGGGATCCGGTGTCGCGATTTTCCAGTTGGGAACGATGTCTGCTGTCGCATCGAGGAATTTCGAGGCGATTTGGTTTAACACCTGTCCTTTGTAGGGTATTCCTTCGGGCAGAACGACGTCGAAGGCTGAAATGCGGTCGGAAACGACCATGACCAGGTATTCGTCATTGATGTCGTACACGTCACGTACTTTCCCTTTGTACACACTTTTCTGTCCCGGGAAATGGAAGTCTGTTTTTACAATAGCGTTCATGCTGTAATGTTTAATGTTTTATATTTTAGTCTGTTCTTTTTTCTTCTTGTCCGTATGCCTTGACGATTTCTTTCACCAGCCTGTGTCGTACAATGTCTTTCGAGTCGAATTCCACAAAGGCGATGCCTTTTATGTCTTTTAGGATTTCAAAGGCGTGTATCAGTCCGGATTCCGAGCGTTTGGGGAGGTCAATCTGGCTCATGTCGCCGGTGATGACGAACTTGGCGCTGACTCCCATGCGGGTCAGGAACATTTTCAATTGGTTGCGGGTCGTGTTCTGCGCCTCGTCCAGAATGACGAAAGAATCGTTCAGGGTGCGTCCCCGCATGTAGGCGAGGGGGGCAATCTGGATTACCTCCGATTCCAGGTACTCTTCCAGCTTTTTGGGTGGAATCATATCGGAAAGCGCATCGTAAAGGGGTTGCAGATAAGGGTCCACCTTTTCTTTCATGTCTCCGGGCAGGAAACCGAGGCTTTCGCCGGCTTCCACGGCGGGACGGCTCAGTACGATTCGCTTGATTTCGCGGTTCCGCAGGGCTTTTACCGCCAGGGCTATCGCCGTATAAGTTTTTCCGGAGCCTGCCGGTCCGATGGCGAACAGCAGGTCGTTGGTCTTGGCCAGTTCCACCAGTTTCTGCTGGTTGGGGGTGCGGGCGCGTATGGCTTTCCCCGCATTCCCGAACAGGATGACGGATTCCGCGTCTTCCGGGTCCGCGATGACATTGTCTTCCAGTATAATCCGTTTCAGGTTGGCAACCGTGAGCATATTATACCGGTGATAATGTTCCAATAAGGCATTGACTTTGTTGCTCAGGAGTTCGATGTCGTTGATTTCTCCCTGAAGAATGAGTTCATCGCCGCGGGCGGTGATTTTCAATTTGGGAAAATAGGCTTTCAGCAGATTGAATTTAGAGTTGTTAACTCCATAAAAATCAACGGGGTCGATGTTTCCGATGCTTATTCTTTTCTCAATCATGAAACTTTAAATGAATACCTTATTTTTTGCGGGCGAAAGATACTATAAAAAAGTGGAATACGGAAAAACATCGTAATTTCACCGATTAATTTAATCTTGATGCAGGAGAATGGGCGATATTCGCCCAAACAATTCCAAAACATTTTCCATATTCCGACAAAATCCGTCTAAAACATTTTCCATATTCCGACAAAATCCGCCTAAAACATTTTCCATATTTCGACAAAATGCCTATTTTTGCGCAAAATAAAAGCGATTAGGTATGCCTGAAAAAGTATTCAAGCGTAAAATCTATGAAAGGATGCTCCGTTGGAAGGAGGAGAGTGACGGCCGGACAGCGCTTCTAATAAAGGGAGCGCGTCGAATCGGAAAATCGACCATTGTCGAGGAGTTTGCTCGTCGGGAATATGCTTCCTGCATTGTCATTGATTTTTCGATAGCGGATACTGCGGTCAAAGAGTTGTTTTCCCATATTTCAGATTTGAATTACTTCTTTTTGGGGCTTCAGTCGTTGTTCAACGTGTCATTGCATGAACGAAAGTCGGTAATTGTTTTCGATGAGGTGCAATTGTTTCCTCCTGCCCGGCAGGCAATCAAGCACCTGGTAAAAGACCGCCGCTATGACTATATAGAAACCGGTTCGCTTCTTTCCATTAAAAAAAACGTGAAAGGCATCGTGATTCCGAGCGAAGAGACGCGCATTGCGATGTATCCGCTGGATTACGAAGAGTTTTTGTGGGCGATTGATAAAACTCAGACCTATGAGTTGATCAGGTACTCATACCAGCATCTCCAAACGCTGGGAGATGCCGTCAATCGTGACTTGATGCGCAATTTCCGGTTGTATATGCTGGTCGGCGGCATGCCGCAGGCGGTAAATGCGTACCTCGAATCGAACGATTTTTCAACCATAGATGCGGTAAAGCGAAACATCCTTGAGCTTTACATCGACGATTTCCGTAAAATCGATTCGACAGGACGTATTTCACGGTTGTTTACTTCGATTCCGGCAGAACTCTCTCGCAGTGCGACACGTTATCAGGTGGGGAGCGTGATCGAGAATGCTACGGCTGCCCGGATTAGCGAGTTGTTGGTGGATATGTCGGATTCGATGACGGTAAATTTTGCCTATCACGCCAATGATCCGAGTGTCGGTTTTTCCCTTCATGCCGACCACGATTATTTCAAGATGTTTCTTGCCGATACGGGGTTGTTTGTTACGCTCGCTTTTATGGACCGTGACTATACGGAAAATGTGATATATCGTAAACTTCTTTCCGACAAACTCAGTGCGGATTTGGGATATGTATATGAGAATGCGGTAGCCCAGATGCTGAAGAGTGCGGGCAATGAGTTGTTTTATTACACGTTTAAGGAGGAAATGCGGAAAGATGAAGAAGAAAAACGGACTGTCCGTAATTACGAGATTGATTTCCTGCTTTCGCGTAAGGACAAGATATGCCCTATCGAGGTGAAATCTTCCGGATACAACTCCCACAAATCCCTTGACGAATTCCAGAGAAAGTTTTCGGCAAGAATCCTTCGCAGGTATCTTTTGTACACCAAGGATTTACGGAAAGACAAAGATATTTTTTGCCTGCCCGCATATATGGCCGGATTATTATAAGGAGGGGGCAAGGAAATGCCTGCAATCATCAGGTTTCCTGCGGTAGGGTGATGATAAATGTTGTACCCTCTTCCGGACGGCTGTTTATGGCTATTTGTCCGCC
>CAYNXE010000204.1:0-4417 GCA_964400995.1 uncultured Odoribacter sp. | reverse complement strand
CGCCGCCATGTCGTAAGAATCAAAACACCCCAAATCCGTCTGCGAACCTCCACCGCGAATAATCACCACCACATCGAACAAGGTTTCATAAGCATAAATCCGTTCCAAGGCGGCGATGACGGATTCTGTCGTCTTTTCCCCCTGCATGACGGCAGGAAACAATTTCACCTGGAAACGGTAACCGTATGGATTTTTCTCCAACTGGTTCATGAAATCTCCGAAACCGGCAGCCGTCGGGGAAGAAATCACGGCAATCGTCTTGGGCAGTAAGGGAAATTCCAATTCCCGGTTCATATCAATCACACCATCCGCTTCCAAACGCTTCAATATTTCCCTCCGCTTCCGTTCCAAATCCCCCACCGTATAATTCGGATCTATATCCTTGACATTAAGCGAGTAACCATATAACTCATGAAAAACGACCTCCACATTCAACATGACCTTCAACCCTTTGGCAAGGGCACGCCCCGTCGTCGTCTCAAAATAAGGACGCAAAGTGCGGAAAGTAAACGCCCAGATCGTACCCCGGGCAGTCGCCACGACACTATCGTCGGCCTCCCGCTTATCCGCCAACTGCAAATAACAGTGTCCCGAATGATTAAACTGGATTTCCGTGATTTCTGCCGTAATCCACACGGACTCCCTGAAATCCCGCTTCAAAACCTGCTTAATCCGGCTGTTCAATTCGTATAAGGTAATCGCCTCCATGCCTCTATTCCATTCCCGTTAACCTCATGTACGCTTCCGGGTCGTCAACAAACACTTCCGGATCGGGTATCTTCTTGCCGGAATTGATCAGGGCATCCAACTGCCGGCTCTCTTCCGTCTCCCTCTCCTCGGCATCCTCCGGTCTTCCCTTGTAATACACCTGCTTCCGGACCAATTCGCCGGAGACATCATAAAATACCCACTCCCCTTCCCGCAAATTGCGCTTGTACTCCCCTTTCGCCCTCAATTGTCCGTCCGGAAAATAAGACACCATCTCCCCGTCCAGTTCACCGGCAACATAAAAAGCCCGCAATTTGAGGTCTCCGCCCGGAAAAAACAATCTCCATTCCCCGTCCGGCGTTCCCTTTTTCCAATGCCTTTCCTCCATGATATTTCCGTCATCGGCAAACCGGGCGCTGCTTCCGTTCAGCACCCCATCCCGATATTCTTCCCGTGCCACCAGCCGATCTCCCTTGAAAAATGTCCAAATCCCCGTCTTTTTTTGCTGGAAATACTTGCCCGTCATGAAAAAATCCCCCTGTTTGGCATACAATACGGCAGAAACGGTATCTCCCTGGTAATTCATTTTTGCCTTCAGGCTTCCCTCCGGATAATAACGCAACACCTCACCGACCGGTTTCCCTTCTTTAAAATAGCCCTGATAACGCAATTTTCCATCCGGATAATATCCGCGTTTCATCTCCTGTCCCCGAACCTGACCGGAAAAACACCAGACAAGCAGAACAAACAAACCGAAAACTTTCATATTCTTCAATCGTAATTCTAAACACTACCGACAAAAATAAGAAGAAATCACGTAAAAACGCTACTCGCATCCAAAAAAGGAAATCTGCAAATTCCCTCAACCGATGTCCGACGATGAAAAAATCTTCAAATTTGTTTAACCATTTTTTTTAAATAACTTTGCCCCGCATCTATCGTTCATATTTGATATAAATTAATTGAAAACAACGATGAAAAAAAGCCTGACATTCATTATGACTCTTTGCCTGATAAGCATTTTTCAGCACATCAGCGCACAGGATGTCAGGCATTTGACAACAGAGGATTTCAAAAAGGAAATCTGGGACTATACAGCCAATAAAGAATGGAAATACCGAGGGAACAAGTCTGCCATCGTGAATCTGTACGCCACTTGGAATCCTCCCTGCAAATACCTCGCCCCTGTGCTGGAAGAGATTCAGAAAGAATACGGGAAGAAGATACGGATTTATAAAGTGAATGTGGACAAATCCCGGGAAGTGGCACAACTATTCAAAGCCAACAGCATTCCGATGATGATTTTCATTCCCGTAAACGGCAAACCGTTTTCCGTAACCGGATTTCGTCCACAAGAACAGATTGAACAAATCATTTCAGAGAAACTAAATATAAAAAAATAAGTCCGTCATACTGATGGCGTGCCGAAGACGATCTTAAACTCTCCTTGACAGCCATTCATTAAATTCTGCCTATGCTTGAAACCTTGCAACTATTAGACCAGCGACTATTGCTTACCTTAAACGGTCTGCATACTCCTTTTTGGGATCATTTCATGTGGATTGTCTCTGCCAAACTCACCTGGGTACCCTTGTATGTCGCCGTGTTGTTTGTCTTGTACAAGAATTTCAATCTCCGGACAACGTTGTTTTTCCTGGTTGCCATTGTGCTGACCATTGTTTATGCCGACCAGATCTGCGCTTCGCTCATCCGTCCGCTCGTGGAACGCATGCGCCCTTCCAATCCGAATAATCCTTTGTCTGAATTCGTACACATCGTGAACGGCAAACGGGGCGGTCGTTACGGCTTTCCCTCCTGCCACGCCTCCAATTCCTTCGGATTGGCATTCATCCTGATGTTGTTGCTGAGACAAAAGCCCCTGACTTTATTTATGCTCGGCTGGGCAATCCTGAATTCCTATTCCCGCATCTATCTGGGCGTACACTATCCGGGCGATCTGTTCGTCGGGATGCTCGTGGGATTGAGCGGAGCCCTGCTGATACACTACCTGCTCCGTCTATGTCTCCAACAAAGCAAAACAATCGCCCTGCTACACCTCCAGCATCCGGAAGACCCGATTGTTCCGCAAAAGATGACATACATCCACATTCCCGTCTATATCGGTCTGGCAACCCTCGGAATCATCACCCTATATTCGTTTGTCGTGCTGATTTGATGCCCCGTTTCAGAATTTCAGGCAATAAAATTGGAGTTTTCGGACATTATTGCGACATTTGCGTTACGATAGTTTCGTAACGATAAAATAGAAATCCGATGAAGCCGAACAATCCTTTTCTGATATCAGGATATTACAGCCCCGATTACTTTTGCGATCGCAAACAAGAGAGCAACACAATGCTCAACGCCCTGCACAATGGTCGCAACCTGACCTTGATCGCTTTGCGCCGCATGGGGAAAACCGGATTAATAAAACATGTCTTCCACCGGCTACAGGAGCAACATCCTGATGTTGTAACACTCTACATGGATATTTATTCGACTCAAAACATGAACGATTTCATACGCCTATTCGCCAACACGGTATTGGGACGTCTGGATTCCGTTCCGCAAAAGGCATTGAGCCGGATTTCACGGTTCATCAAGAGCTGTCGCCCAGTCTTCACGTTCGATGAACTGACAGGTATGCCCAAGACGACAATCGATGTCGCCCCTACGGATGAAAAAGCAACACTTCAGGAAATATTTGAATATTTGAAATCCGCCGACAAACGTTGTTACATCGCCATTGATGAATTTCAACAGATAGCTGAATACCCCGAAAAGGGCGTTGAAGCCTTGCTCCGTTCCTATATTCAATTTCTACCGAATGTGAATTTCATATTTGCAGGCAGCAAACAGCATGTCATGCAAGAGATGTTCCTCTCTGCCAAAAAACCGTTCTACCAGAGTACGCAGACGCTCGCTATCGACAGAATCGACCAATCGGCATATTACCATTTTGCCTCCGATTTCTTCGCCCATCAAGGCAGAAAATTGACACAATCGGTATTCGACACCATCTACAACCGATTCGACGGGCATACATGGTACGTTCAAGCAATACTGAACCGTCTTTACGGATATTCAACGGACATAGACCTGGCAACCATCGACATCGCTGTCGGGGAAATTATCGAAGAATCGACTTACGCCTATGAAAACCTGCTCGCAGCCTATCCTGCCGGCAGCGTCCACTTGCTCAAAGCCATCGCAATAGAAGGACGCGTCAAGGAAATCACTTCCGGCGACTTCATTGCAAAACATAAACTCAAAGCAGCAAGCAGCGTAAACAGCACAATCAAAAAATTGCTCAAAAACGAATTGGCATACAAGACCCGAAGCGGATACATCGTGTACGACCGTTTCCTGAATGAATGGCTACGTAGACAGACGTTCTGAGGTATCGAGTTCCGTTTCCGGAAAGACGGTTTCGGTCCATTGGTTCAGTATTTTGGCCTTCACCTCTTCCATGTCTATCTCCCGTTTCAATTCCCGCTGAATGGAAGCCACCCCTTTGTCGGCGAATCCGCAAGGGTTGATGTAATTGAAATAGTTCAAATCCGTATTGACATTCAAGGCAAATCCGTGCATGGTGACATAGCGGGAACATTTGACCCCGATGGCGCATATTTTTCGGGCATACGGCGAACCAGGATCAAGCCACACACCGATAGCTCCGTCCAAGCGTTCGCCCCGGATGCCATATTCG
>CAYNXE010000203.1:0-4419 GCA_964400995.1 uncultured Odoribacter sp. | reverse complement strand
TTTTACTCCCTGCACCAAATCCTCTCCGTCCACAATCCGAATCCGAATTTCCTTACTCTCGGTGGACATAGAAGCACTCCGTTTCAGCGTGATGTGCAACGAATCCGTCATTTTACCAGCAGGAATGACCCACTCCGAAGCAATTGGTTCAAAATCCACCCCTTCCGTAGTATTGGCAGCGGGAGTGACTTCCACCTGATACTTCAACTCCCGAGGACTATCGCTACCGGTAATTACCACGGGAATGCACAACTCGCGGGTCTTAACTTCATCGGGATCATAGGCAAACGTATAAGTCACTGTATCTTGTTTCAAAATCAAAGTGGTGTCGGACTTTAAATCATTCAACTGAAAGAACACGCTGTAAGGACCTTCAAACATCTCTCTCGTAGCTTCGTTGCAACCATGCAGACCCCACAACATCAATATACCCAATAGACCGATATGATATTTCTTCATCATTTTCATAACATTAAATTTTATTGTGCATTATTACCGAACTCATTCTCGTCCTTGGGCAATGGTAGTTCAAACAATTCCAAGGATGCTGGTATGTTCTCCTCCCGAGTGACAATGTTGCGGAACAAGCGCTTATAGAAATAGAACAATTTGCCTTCTCCCCAACAATCCTTCCGGTATTCATTGGCAATTTGCTCCAGCAATGCCCCGGCATCACCTTTCAAGCTTTCTGGCAAGGTACTCAGGTTCCGGGAAATCCTGACTTCGTTTAACAACCGCCATGACTCTTCGGGACGGGTGGTCAGATTAGCCTCCGCTGCCATATAATACACCTCGCTCAGGCGAATCATGGGCAATAGTTTTTCCCAAGGAGTGATGTCCGAAGAAGTCGCCCCTGTAGACATGGTTCGCGCATATTTGTTCAGATAAGTTGAAGACGGAGTCGTAGAAGTCGTTGTCCACCAAGCCATCCGGTAATCTTCTACGCTACCGTAAGCCATCGCGTTCGTATAAACGTCATTGACATAATCCTTGTCTACTTCGTAACCGGATATCCCGAAATTTCTCATCATATTCTTAATTTCCTGATAGTAGACACCCCATACCAGTTCCCTTTCGAACATCAGGTTTTTGGTTGCCCCCCAATCTTCCCGCTTCACCAGAGAAAAAACATCTGTCGCCTCTATCACCTCGTTGGCATAACGCAAGGCATTGGTATAATCTTCTTTCAGCATATACACCCGTGCAAGCGTGGCGCAAACGGCATAGTAGTTCATTCGGATACCTCGGAAGTTGAAAGCCAAGTCAGTGACATTCATCGCATCTCCGTATTTTGATCGGTCGTCCTTGTCTACCCAGCGCCCGTAGAGTTTAATTGGGTCGTCTTTCAATAATACATAAGCCGAATCCAAGTCCCGCTGTATCTTGCCTAGCACTTCCGTAGCCGTCATGACCTGCACAATTTGATTGGAAAACGTCTCATGATACGGAATGGCCTTCTTATTCATGCCTCCGTTTTTCAGTACAGGACCGAATAGACGCAACAAATCCAGGTGCAAATAAGCCCGTAGTCCCAACGCCTCACCTTTTATCAGATTATAGTACTCGTAATCGGAAGCCTTCTTGTCGTCCATATAGCCCAGCAACAAATTGATATTGGCAATGACCTTGTACAATTGTAGCCAGGTGGCATCCAGACGGTTTGCCATTTCCTGGTCTGTATAACGGAACGTATGAAATTCACTCGTCTTCTTCCAGTAATGTACGATTTCTTCAGGAAAACCGATAGTCAGTTCCCGACCATAAACTGCATCGCTATTCAGCAACGTATAACTGCCGGTCAGCATCTGCATAAACCCCTTCTCCTCCTCGAACATCTTGTCCGGTTCCACCTGCCCGTAAGGTATCACATCCAGCCAGTCTCCGCAGGCAGTCAGCGCAAACAGGCAAATTAATCCTAATATGTATCTTTTTCCTATCATGACATTAGAAATTTACGTTCAACGAAAATGTGTACTCCCGGGCAAACGGATAATCCAGACCACGTTCACGTTTCACCGTAGAAACATAAAACAGGCTACCACTATTCAATCCGATACGCACCGATGACAGACGCGTTTTTTTGAGCCATTCCGTCGGGAATCGCCAAGACAAAGAGATATTACTCATTTCCAAGAAATTATTATCTTGAACAAAACGGCTGGTATAGTTCGACACGCTACGGTCTGCTATGTCCTTATAGAAACAATGCTGTCCCGGTTGTTGCCACCGTTCTTCAAGCACGCGCCGGTCGGCATTCGTGTAAGGACTAGCGCCTTCCACACGTTCCGCCAGCGTACTGTTGTACAACTGCCCTCCGAAACTATAACGCATCAGGATATTCAACGACCAATTTTTCCAGATAATGTTGGTTCCAATGTTCCCTTCTAGCGTCGGATCCGTACAACCCACAACAACCTTGTCCCGGTAGTCCCAGGTTTCAGTAATCTCACTGTTGCGAGTCAGAAACAACTCCTTGCCGTTGGCGGGATTGATGCCAAGAGAACGCACCGCCTTGATAGCATTCAGCGATTCCCCTTCCTCGTACAAGGCAATCGGTTTCGTCTGGTCGGCACCATTTGATTCGTTATTCGCCTTATTTAAAGCACTCAATGCCGAACTGATTTTGGTAATCCGGTTCTGGTTATGCACTCCACTAAAATTAACCGCCCAATCGAAATCTTTATTTCTAACAATCACAGCATTGACATCAAATTCATAACCATCATTCTTTTGTTTTCCGTAATTAGCCGTATAACTGGAAAAACCGAGGGAAGGCGTAACCGACACCGGCAATAACAGACCATTTGTCAAGTCGTTATAATAATCAAAACGCACGGTCAGACGACGTTGCAACACTTCAATGTCCACTCCCAAATTCCGTTTCAGGCTCTTTTGCCACTCCAATGCCGTATTACCGTAAGTCATGAAAGTCGCTCCCAACCCTTGATAATACATCTGTTCCTGATTGTATTCCAGCATTGTCCGAGCCTGGTAGGACTGGAAATTCTGGTTTCCCGTCTCTCCAATGGATGCCCGCACAGTAAAACGTGTCAACCAATCCACGTTGTCCATAAATGTCTCATTATTCAGGTTCCAGCCGATTCCCACCGACCAAAAAGGTGCAAAACGCTTATCTTTTCCATATTTGGAAGAGCCGTCCATACGTCCGGAAAAATCGGCAAAATAACGATTGTTATAAGAATAGTTGATGTTGGCAAAAAATCCAGCCATTCTAGATTCCGACTCTGAACCAGAAGGTTTGCCACCCTCCTTGTACTTTGAAGCAAACCAAATTTCCTTGAAACGACCGTCCAAGAAACCAGTTGCCACATACCCGTCCGACACCGATTTGTCCTGTTTCAGGTTCAAACCGATACCGGAAAACAACGTGTGCCCCTCTTTTTGCAGATTATAGGTCAAGGTCGCATTGATGTTGTATTCAAATCCCTTGTCATTCGTCTTAGTGTACTCTCCTTTATCCTCAGCTTCGAGATTTGTTCTTTTATAAGAAGCATGGTCTGGAGAGATGTATTCATCGGAAGTGCTTAGCGACTTGGACAATGCCACCGACCCCTTGAAACGCAACTCCGGCAGAATAAAACAATCCACACTTAAATTGTCCGTCACAGACAACAAAGAAGATTCATCTTTGTAAGGTAAAGAAGCATTGTACAACGGATTCTGATACTGGTCGGCAGAAGCAGAGCGATCGGGATGAACCGTATAGGTCTCTATCAATTTCCCTTTTTCGTCATAAATCGGATTATAAGGATTCGCAGTGGTATATGCAGAAAAAGAACCGTAAGGAGAGTTCTGAACATTCGTCTGCGAAAATTCAAAACTATTGCGAATGCTGATTTTATTCTTCACCCGGTAAGTCAAATCAAAAGAAGCACCGAATGTTTCCCGATACGATTTTTTCATGACACCGGCTTTCCGGTTGTAATTAGCACCTAATCCATAAACGACGGCATCCGTTCCTCCTTCCAAATAAAGCGAATGCGCATGCGACACCGCATTCCGCAACGGTTGTGCCATCCAGTCTGTGTTGACCCCCCTCGCAACGTTGGCTTTTATCTGTTCCAATATCATCAGATCCTCTATGTTATTGTAATCATATACTCCAGCCTTTTCTTCGTACTCCAGTTTCTCCCTCGCTTCCATTAAATCGTAATCCGAAAGGTCCGCCATAGACAGAGATGTTCGATTGGAATAAGTTACGGAAAACTTGCCGTCAGAAGGACGACGCGTTTCTATCACGACAACCCCGTTGGCAGCACGCGAACCGTATAAGATTGTAGCAGAAGCATCTTTCAATATGGTGATACTTTCAATCCGCTCCATATCCATGTCGAACACCCGTTGTAAAGAGACTTCAATGTGGAATGTTATTATCATTTGCACAGATCGTTCTCCTGA
>CAYNXE010000202.1:0-4581 GCA_964400995.1 uncultured Odoribacter sp. | reverse complement strand
GGATTTGACGCCGATTAACTGGAAAGGCATCCTCCCCTATCTGGGGTATGAGACCAGGGCAACGTGCCGGGCCGGAAATGTGAAGTTCCGCAATACGTTGTTTTTGCTCGGGGATAATGGAAAGATCGCCCTCGGTGATGAGCTGATTAAGATTATGAAAGTGGTGGAACGGCAGGAACTGCAAGTTTATTGGATAGACGGGCATGACGGCAGTGTATTGAAGGCAATTGCTTATATGGATGACAAATATGTATGCGAATTGATTAAAAAGCCACTTGTTACCCGTGCCCGGATTGAGCAAACTGCCGGCGACAGGGCAAACATGGAGTTGGTGAGTCATTATAACAATACTATCCGCACATACGCCACGCGACGGAAAAATGCCCTGACGGATGTGGTGATGATAGACCATCGTCGCCGGACGCTGAATGACAATTTTAAGATTCCTTTCCTTGAGACTGGAGCGGAACAATACCAACCGACAGAATTGGAAATTTTGGATAATGATTTTGAAAAGCCGTTTAAAGAGGATTTAAAGAGGGATGAAAGAACGGTAAAGGAACAAATGATGGAAAATTGGTTTTAACTATGATAGAATTAACGACAGATTACAAGGAACGCGTTGTGGCGGCTTTGATTTCCGCACGCGAGAATTACAGCGGCAGTGACAGTGATTTTGCCCGGAAATGGGGTATTGACAAAACGGTTTATTCCCGATTGAAAAAGGGGTATCAGGAAGGTTTGCTTTCGGTCGGGAAGTATATTGAGCTCGGTATGGAACTGAATGTGTCTGCAAGGGAGCGAAAGTGGAATATGGTGCGGACGGAGGTGTTCAATCTTATCGAGGCGGAAGTGAAGTTTTGCAAGGCCTATTCCAAGGGCAAGATTTTTGTGGACAAGTGCGCCATCGGGAAGACTTACTCGGCGAAATATCTTTCGCAGACGCTGCCGAATTGTTTTTATGTAGATATGAGCCAGGCTAAAAAGCCGATTCCTTTTGCTCGTGCATTGGCGCGGGCTATCGGTGCGGAAGCCAAGGGACGTCTTGTGACGGTGAAGGAACGTATCAAGTATTATTTGAAGCTGCTCCCGAATCCGGTGGTGATAATCGACGAGGCCGGGGATATGGATATTACGATGGTGTCGGAGTTGAAGGAGTATTATAATGCCCTGGATGGGATGTGCGGGTGGTATGTTCTGGGGGCGAATGGTCTGCGGGCTAAAATCAATTACGGTATCGAGCATGAGACTTCCGGGTATGAGGAGTTGTTCAGCCGGCTGAGCGACAAGTATTCCACGATAGTGCCCGCTAATCGGGATGAACGCATGGAGTTTTACCGGCGGTTATGTCGGAGTGTTCTGGAGGCGAATATGAGCGACCTGAGCAAGTTGGATAGGCTTGTGGCGTTGTGTCTGAAAACGGAAAAAGACGGCGAGATCAGCGGTTTGCGCCGTGCTGAAAGTTTGTTGATTTTATCGGAATTGTAGTATGGGAACGAGAAGGGCTTTAACGGTCAGGAACGTGCTTGATTCACGAAACGAGCAGCTGCCATTGGAGGGTGTATGGGCGGATGCTTTCGGGAAGAGGGATTTTGGCGGCGCATGGCTGGTTTACGGGCGCGAGAAGCATGGAAAGACGACGTTTGCCCTGATGTTCGCCCGTGTTTTGAGCCACAAAGAGCCGGTATTGTATATTTCGGCAGAGGAAGATCCTCGCTCTTCGGATTTTCAGGCAGCCATGATGCGTGCCGGGATTATGGTCGGTGACCGGAATCTGTATTTTCTGCCTTATATGGATTTTGAGGATATTGCAGCAACGTTGCGCAAGCGACGTGCCCCGCGGATTGTTTTTCTGGACAATCTGACGAAATACAGGCGAAGGGTGCGTCCGGATCGTCTGACGGATTTACTGGATGAGTTCCCGAAGACGACATTTGTGTTTTTGGGGCATGAGAATCCGAAAGACGGGGAACCGTTGGGTGCATTGGCTTTCGAGTGCAAAATTTTCGGTGCGATGGTTATCCGGATTGAGGGTCTGGTGGCAAAGGTGATCGGCCGTGGAGATGCTTCGGGCGAGTTGGTCATCGATGAAAAGCAGGCGAGCCTGTATTACCGGAATATTTTAAAAAGTCCGGAAAATGAAGGACAGGGTATTGCCAGTGAAGTATCAGAAGTTTAATATGACAGGATATGAAACAGGAAATAACGAATTTCGGAAAGTTTTACCGGTTGCTCCAATTGATGCCAGGATGCCAAGGGGATGAAGAGTTGAAAGAGAAGTTGGTCTGGCAGTTTACGGATTATCGAACGAATAGTTTGCGGGAGATGAAACGGGTGGAGTATGAGCGAATGGTGGAATATATGGAAAGGCAGTCTGGACAGGCAGAAACACGGAAGCGGTCGGGATATTATGGAGAGGAGGCAGAAATGTGGCGGAAACGTGCCATTGCAGCTGTATTCGGTTTTTACGGGAAGATTCGGGAGAAGGTGACGCTGGAGTATGTGAAAGGGATTATCTGCCGTGCCGGAGGTGTGACGGATATTAACCGGATTCCACCAGCCAAGATGCGGGAGATTTATAATGCCTGGCTGATGAAGCAACGGGTAAAAGGGAATGTCGACCACGTGGTGGACGGGGAGCTGATGAAGTTCGGTTATCTGGAGGAAGGAGGCGGACGATGATTTATAGGGAGGGTGGATGTCTGGACGAATTACACGGGTTTATTTGGGTGCGGCTGGAGTATGACGGATACCGGAATGAGGGGCGAGTGTGTATTCGGAACAGGAAGGGCGGTCGGCTGTTGGCAAGGTGCGGATGTATGGGACCGTTGGCAAAACGGTTTTATGATAGGTTGAATGTCTATTTTTTCGGTTATGAATGAGGTTAAAGTTGTTTTTTCAAATGATGAAATGGTGGCGTTTTTGCGGAAACTGGGTGCTATTGTGGAGGAACGCCGGGTAACTAAGTGGATGAATGGGGAATCGTATCAGGCATGGGTGTGGCAAGTGAAGAAAAGTAACGGAAACTGGACGGATGCGGTTCCCGTGTTTCGGGAACTGGCATCCGTGGCAATAAAACGGAGTATTGCGGGTAATGTGAATACATTTGATTTATTGATGATTTTAAAGTGAGTATATGATGACGGGGAATGATATTAAATCAATGGAATTCATACTATCCCTTAAATGTATTGAAATAAGCCAGTGTATAATTGAAAGCGCAAAGGATAAGTTAAAATATGCGAGAAGTGGCATATCAAAGAAGAATCATAAAAAAACAATAGAGTTTTACGAGGCGGTGTCTTATCACTTGGAACGATTAAAAAGAATTGAATCTGAAACTAAAAATGGATAGATGTATGAGTAATGTAAGTGAAATGACGGTGGAGGAACTGGAGCAAGTCCTTGCCGAGAAGAAACAGCAGAAGGCGGATGCCGAACGGATGCGCCGGGAGGCTTATGTGAAATTGCGGACGGATTTACTGAACCGAATGCGGGAGCAGGTAAACCAGACGGTAGAAGCTGTAAGTATGTTGTCGCAGTTCATGAATGACGAGATGGGAACGTTTAAGGAGGTCATGGCAGAATATGGTCAGTTACGCGATCCTTTTCAAATGAGTTATAAATTGGAAGGGGAAGGTTTCCGGGTTTTGGTCAAGTGTAATAAGGTGAAGCGTTTCGATGAACGGGCTGATGTAGCTGCTTCCCGTTTGCTTGAATTTTTGCAGGGGTGGATACAGAAGTCCGACCGAGGTGCGGATGATCCGATGTACCAGCTGGCAATGACACTTTTGGAGCGTAATAAGTACGGGGATTTGGATTATAAGAGCGTAAGTAAGTTATATGAGCTGGAGAGTCGGTTTGACGACCCGGAATATGCTTCAATTATGCAATTGTTTAAAGAGAGTAATGTGGTGGAAGGTACGGCCACGAATTATTATTTTGAGGAGAGGGATGAGCGTGGAGTTTGGAGAAAGCTGGAACCGAGTTTTAACCGTTTGTAAATCTGATGTGTCATGAATGAAAATTGGTTTGAAGGAAAGGTGAAGTATATCCGTATCGGCGAGGACGGCCGGGAACGGAAGGTGGCGGAGGTGTATTTGCTGGATGCAATGTCCTACACGGAAGCCGAGAGTCGGATTATCCAAGAGATGGAGCAGATTACGAACGGCGAGTTCTGGATTGTTGGATTGAAGAAGTCGAATGTGACGGAGGTGGCAAAGTCGGATGATTCCAATGATGACCGGTGGTATAAGGCAAAGGTGGCGATTATCGATGCAGACGAGGTGAGCGGACGGGAAAAACGCAGTTTTCTGTATTATCTGGTGGCGGCTTCAGATACGAATCGGGCGTTGGAGAATTTAAACAAGGCTTTGGAGACGTTTTTGGTGCCCTGGGAAGTTGTAAGTATCGCGGATGCCCAGATTACGGATGTATTTTCTTATGTATCCGAAAGCGAGTAAATAAAAAAGCCCCGAGCAAGATAATTACTACAGGGCGGTGTGGCAACCACAAATGTAGTAATAATCTTGCAATTATGGGGTATAACAGGCGAAATATTTTGAAACGGATTATTGAGAT
>CAYNXE010000201.1:0-4585 GCA_964400995.1 uncultured Odoribacter sp. | reverse complement strand
GGTTAAATACCTTCAAGGTTATCGCCGGACACTGGGACGTCGCCTATTCCGGAAACAACGACTACAACGCCGTTTCCGTCATGGGGCTCCACGGCATCGATTTTTGGAAACTCAAAGCCTTTTGTCGCCAATGCGAAATGGAAGACGCTATCCGCTTCATGTACGAATACACCCGGCTCATGCCTCCGTCAGTCATCATCCATTGGCGCGTGGAATCCCAGTTCTGGAATAAACCCGTCCAGCAGGCGATTCTCAAAGTCAGAAAAGAATACGGCAGGCCTCTCAACCTCGTTGTCGCCGAACGTTCCCGGCAAAAAAAATACGACCGTCTCATCACCATGCACCCATACTATCAGGGTAGGCGGGTATTCTACAACAGCGCCGAAGAAGCAAACAACGACATGCAGGAAGGACTCAAGCAACTTTACGGGATTGAACCGGGATATTCCACCCATGACGACTCCCCCGATGCCGACCAGCAGGTCATGGAATACCTTTCGCAATTCGTAGTCTTCCAGCTCGACGAAAACGACAGCGGAACCGAAACTGTGGAAATCGGACCGGCACGCCGCAACAACAAAATGTAAAACCTGAAAAGCAAACGACATGTTCATCACGAAAGAAGACTTCAACATCACCATTCGTCCTTACGAAGTAGACCAGATTACCGACGGTGACGACACCATTGTAGACATGGCGATATCTGCCGCCATCGGTGAAATGAAACCGTACCTGTTTCGCTACGATACCGACAGGATATTTTCCGCTTCTGGAAGCGAACGCCATTCGCTCCTGGTACGCTTTGCCGTGGACATTGCCGTCTTCGAGCTCGTTTCCATTGCCCGGCCGGATCAGGACCTTGAAAACAGACGAGCCCTCTACAAACGCGCCATCGATTGGTTAAAACAAGTCAAAGATGAGGAGATGCCTGTCGATTTGCCACTCAAAGAAGAAGAACCAGACGGTGAAAAACTTGCCGGAGGCATTCTTGCAGGGAGCCATCCGCAACGCCCAAACTATTTCTGACATGATAAATATTCAATCCCTATGAGCAAACGAAACAAAAGACATAACGTTACAAACAAATACCAGGCACCAGCCGTAGCCAAAAGCACCGCGACGGTTCAGGAACCAATACCTTATCCAGAAGCGCGCCGTCGCGAAGGTTTCGATATAAACTACTGGCGACTTGCCATCCGGAGAGCCGAAGACCCGATGTATCCCGACAGGACATTATTACTGGACATTTACAACGACATCCTGCTGGACATGCACCTTACAGCCGTCATCGACAAACGTATCGAAGCCGTCAAAGGAACGGAACTTGTCTTTTCCCAAGGAGGAAAACCGAATGATGCCGTCAACGAACTCATAAAATCCCCTTGGTTCACTGAAATGCTCGGCGACATCCTGGAAAGCCGTTTTTGGGGTCCCACCGCCATGTGGATCGATCTCTCCGGAGGCGTATTCCACAAATACAAAAAATACGATCGCCGCTACATCATCCCGGAAAAAGGTCTCTTCATCGAACGCATCGGCCAACTCTCCGGCATCGACATCACCGCCGGGCGCTATCCTGATTATATCATGATGGCAGGCAATCCCGATGAATATGGGCTACTCATCAAGGCTGCGGCATGGGTACTGCTCAAACGCGGAAACATTTCCGATTGGGCGACCTTCAACGAAATTTTCGCAGCACCCATTCGGAAAGGGAAATATCCCCAATACAACCCCGAGGCGAAAGCAGCCCTTGCCAAAGCCATCTCAAAAGCCGGGGGATTCAGTTGGTATATGATTCCGGAAGGCACCGACCTCGAATTTATTCAAAACACATCCGGAGGCAGTAGCACCAACGCATACCTCGAATTTGCCAAATTCTGCAACAAGGAACTCTCCAAAGGATTCCTTCACGGCACCATGACCCTTGACGCCGAAGGTGGCCAATATAAGGGAGACATCCACGAAGGAAGCGAGTCTGCCGTACACAAATCCGATTTCCGTTACGTCGCAAACTTCCTTAACACAGTATTCCACAGGCTGCTGGAAGTGCATGGTTTCAATCCCGGAGACGGAAAATTTTCCTTCATCGTAGAGGAGCACATCTGTCTCAAGGATCGCCTTGACATGGACACCAGGCTTGCCGAAAAAATAGAGTTTCCGGTTGAATATTGGTATGAAAAATACAACGTGCCGCTCCCCGAAGGAGGAGCCAAAGCCGCCACGTCAATCCGGACACAAATACAGGATATTTTACGGGAAACCCTCGATGAACGCTTACCCGTGCAACCCGCTCCCAAACGTGAAAAAAAACTGCGTGATTTTTTCGGATAAGCCCCCGGGGGCGTGGGGGCGTCAAACAAAGAGGGACACACGACCTCATAGAAGCACTCTATCATTCCGGAGAATGCATCTGCATGGCGGACGATGCCAGCGAACAGGTCGCGCCACTCATCAGTGAAAAAGCCATCGACAAGGCACTTCGGCATATCGCTTCCGGGAAATTCGACCCCGTAGCCGGTATCGATCCCGACCTTTTCGAGGCAACCCGTTGCGCTCTTGACCTTGCTACTCGGAAAGGCGTGGGGAAAATAGTCTATGGAGAACCCGACCACGACTTTTATGAACAACTGAAATACAACAATGCAGTCTTTGCCGCTTTCAAGACACACCGCCAGCAGAACGACCTCGCCGCCCTTCTGGTCGATGAGAACGGCAAGCCCAAATCATTCGCCCAGTTCAAAAAAGATACTGAAGGCATCATTGCCGACTACAACATAAACTGGCTTCAGACCGAATACAACACCGCCCTCATTCGTGCCCGGAACGCCGTACAATGGCGACAGTTCGGACGGGAAAAAGAAATCTATCCCAATCTCGAATGGTTGCCCAGCATGGCAGCTGTTCCCCGTGAGGCTCACAAAATATTCTACAACCGCATCTGGGCGCAGGATGACCCGTTTTGGGACTCCCACCGCCCCGGTGAAGTATGGGGATGCAAATGCGGACTCCGCTCCACGTCTCGGCCGACCACCGAGGGGAACCCTGATACCAAGGAAACGGTCGAGGCGTCGCCGGGACTGGATAACAACCCCGCCGTCGATGCCAAGCTGTTTGCCGACTCGCATCCATACATCGCCCTGGCTGACCGCGATGCCAAAAAAGCGGTCAAAAAATTCATGACGGAAAACGTCAGGCAGCCGGAGAAATACAATGCCAAAAAGTACAAAAGCGGGGGAGAACTCCAGGTACCGCAACATGGGAAACAGAACAAAATCGAAGAGAAGAAAAACCGCAAAGCCTACGAACTCCTCGCCAAACAATACGGCGAGAGATACCGGCTTCTGCCCATAGACAACACTCCCGGCAAAAAGAACCCCGACGCCTTCAACTTCAAGACAAAACGGTTCTCTGACATGAAAGCCCCCGTTTCCGACAACGGGAAAAACGCTATCCAGGCATCCGTCCGGGCGGCGGAAAAACAAGGGGTAGGGGAAGTAGTCATCTATCTCGAAAAGGATTATCCGATGCTGGAAATTTGGGCAGGATTGAGAGCAGCCGTACAACCAAGAAGATGTGAACACGTCCAGGAAATCATCATCCGGCTGAACTCCGGAGAGGTCAAAAGATACAAGACAGAGAAGTTAAGAGAAGTATTCTTTAAATACTTAAAATGAAAAGGAAAAACATAAAAAAAGCCGTGGATTCCACGGCTACCGTAAACGATAAGCAAATTTCTTTGCTCCGTTGGGGGTGTGTCCCAGACCGTAGCCCAGTCGACTCACCAGGTCCAAGCCCGGATTTTATGCGCTTGGAGCTATCAACCTCTTTCTCCTCGTTGATGTGACAAAGATAAAACAAATTATCGAAATGACAAACAGAAACTTAAACAATCTGCCCGCGGACTTCCGCCGCAAGCTCGACAAACTCTCCCGGGAAATTTCCCGGGGCATACTCATCGTCATCGGGAAAGAGGCCGTCGACCAGTTCCGTGACAACTTCCACCGCGAAGGGTTCCTCAACGGAGGACTCCACAAATGGAAAGACATCAAGCGACGAGACCCGCAGTCCCCTTGGTACGGATTTGAATACAAGGCGGAAAAGCGATTGCCCGGCAGCAGGAAAAAGCCTGGTCAAAAAGCGCCGCGCCTCAATTTCTCGCAGACTGCCACCGTTCGCAAAATTCTTTCCAGCAAACGTATGGAACTTTATAACAGTATCCGCTACCACCTCCAACCCGGACAGGTCATCATTGCCAGCGACAAGCCCTACGCCCAGGTACAAAACGAAGGAGGTACCATTAAAGTATTCGGCAAACACCCCGTCAAACTCGAAGCCCGCCCCTTCATGGGAGCCAGTGTCGAACTCGACCGGAAAGTGGAACGGCAAATCCGGAACAGGATAACAGAAATACTGACCCCGTAACCCGACAACCATTTAAAAGCCGGTGAAACAGAAATTAAAAACCGATTAAATCAAAAACATCATGGAAGAAATACTCGAAGCCGTCATGCAAAAATTATCACAAATCCCCGAGCTCCGGTGGATAGACCTCAACGTCGGACAAATGAGCGTCCAGAACCCG
>CAYNXE010000200.1:0-4588 GCA_964400995.1 uncultured Odoribacter sp. | reverse complement strand
TTTCGCCGTCATCGTCCGAACAAGCTGTGAATACGCTTACTGCGCACATCATCAGCATCAAAAACCAGATTTTTTTCATAGTCAAATCGCTTTTTAAGTTAATAATAAATGTTATGATTGTTTATTCATATCCCTTCCAGTGCGTTCAGAATACGTTCTGTATCCTCCGAGGAAGGACGGGACATTTCGTTGTTGATAATTTTACCTTCTTTGTCCAGCAGGATGAAACGGGGAATACCGTCGATGTTGTAGGCGCGTTTGAAACTGCTCTGCGGACCGATGTGCAACTGAACGCCTGCCAGTTCGCCGCTTTTCACCCGTTCTTCCCATTTCGCCTTGTCGTAATCGATGGAGAGTCCCAGGAAGACAATGTTTTTTCCTGCGAACTTTTCTTCCAGCGCTTTCAGGAACGGGAGCTCCCGTTTGCAAGGGGCGCACCAGGTTGCCCACATGTCTATGTAAACATATTTTCCTTTGAAATCTTTCAAGGAATAGGTTTTTCCTGCGATGTCCACCGCTTTGAAATCGGGCGACGGTTTGCCGGGTGTGGACATGTCCCATTTGTCGTATTTTGTCCGATAGTCGGCAAGCAACACCGTATCTTTCACATAAGTGTGGTAAAGGTTTTCCATGTCGGTGATGTTCTTGATGCCGAACTGGTCAACGTGCGATGCCGCAATCTGATGCAACAAGGTCTGTTTTACTTTCTCGTTTTGAACCTGGTCGGCGATATACCGCATTTCCGCAACGGCTTTCGGGTAATAACCGCTCACGTTCCGTCCGGCTTCATCGAGCGCGTGCGCCAGTTCAATCATGATGCTGCGGTATTCGCGAACGTCAATCCAGTCTTCGTCTTCTTTCCAATAGTTGCGGATGACTTCGTAATATGCTTCATCGGGCTTGTATGTCGTTGCCTCTTGTGCAAAGGCGGAGTGACCCACGGGATACATCAGCAAGGCGCTTCCAAATCCGTAATGAATGCGTCCCTGCTCCATTTTTTCAAATTTGCCGAATTTGCCCAGTTTGTGCGCCTCCAGCAATTTCCGGCTCTCCTGTTCCTTTTGTTCGACTTTCCGGACAAATTCGTCCAGCGGAAGCACGTAATTCTCTTGTTCCAGCGGTGTGAGCGACACGCGGTTCAGGTAGTCGACTACAGGTGCCTTGTCGCCCTCGAACGTAAAAGTACGCACGAAGTCGTTGCCGTCAAACGTGATGCGGGCGTGGTCTCCTTTTTCCAGGTAAATCGCTCTTTCCTGTTGGCCGTAGAAGAGACGTGCATGTGCGGCATCTACATTTTTCAACGTATAGGTGGCATGCCCTTGTTCGTCCAAAGGAATCTCGCAAATCGTGGTCTGATATACCAGTACGACCTGCCGGGCGGTGGGTTGCTGTACGTCAAACGTGATTTCAATGCTATTCCGCTTTGTGGAGGAGGCACAAGCACATGCCAGAAATATCCACAGAAATAATAAATAATTTCTCATTTTCATATTTGATATTAGTTATGATTCTATTCCAAACTTATCTTTCCCGATAAGTCGCATCTACAATTTCTGCAAACCCTGTATGGATTTCGGGGGTGACAGCAGAGAAGTCGCCTTCGGTGGTCATGCCTTCGTATATCCTGAGGGTGCCTTTTCCGTCTTTCACGCTGCCCACGACCAAATCGTATGAACGCTTGTCATTTGGGTTGTTTTGATAAAGATTGAACTTGAGGCAGGTGATGGTTTCTCCGGGCAAGGTAAACTGTTTCGTTGCCTTCAGCGGTTTTTCGGACAAGTCAACCCGGTACAGTGTTCCGTCCACCGCATAATACATATAGTTGCGCAGGGAACTGAAAGCATACAGATTGTTTTCTTTTTCGATGTCGATACAGCCGGACAAGTCGCCGTAATAGGCTCTTCCGAGGATGTAGGAGCAATCGGCAAACAACATAAAGTCTCCCAACTGAATGCCATACACATGAAGTTTGCCGTTCTCGTCTTTCAGAAGCGTGTAGGTGGTTCCCATTTTGGCGTTTCCCGCATCGTACTTCGTGTTTTCCATATACACGTAGTCATAACCGACGGGATATTCGTCGAAAGCCGTTCCCACCACGACGTTGTTATCCTTTTGGGCAATCCGGGCTAAATCTTCCATGGCGGTGATTTCCTGCAACGGCTCGAATCCTCCCAGATCTTTGATTTGCATCATCGGGCAGTAGGTCACGAAGCGTTTGTTGTCCATGTCGTACATCAGATAGACGGCGGCATACATTGAGGCGCTGATATTCGCGCCGATGTACGGCGCAACGGCAAATCCTTCGTTTATTTTGTCGCCGTAAAGTCCGCTGAAGGAAATGGTTTCGTTGTAGTAGGCATCTGTTCCGCTTACCATGATCCTGCCGAATCCCGCCAAGGTAATGTAATAGGGACACAGGTCTGCCAGCGTGGCGACTTCGTATTTGAAATCATACTCCTCTTTCCAGGCAAATTTGTCCTTTCCCAGCCGGGTGGCACCCTGGTCGGTCAGCAGATAATAGGGGGAATTCGAGTCGGCATGTTTGGACAGCCATTGTATTTTTCGCGGACCTTGATATGCGGGCATGTCTTTGTTGTCTTTCAGGATGTCGATATAGGTTTCTCCGGTCACAGCGGATACCATGTCCAGGCGTGCTCTGCCGTTGTCGGAGCAAAGTATCATCCAGCCTTCGGTGGTGGCATCGCTTACTGTCAACGAGTAATTCTGTCGCCAGTAAAGCCCGGAACTTTTTTCCGTAACCGTGAAATAAAGCGTGTAGATGCCTGGCGCCAGTTCTACCTGGTAGTCCAGGTTCCGGGTGTTGCCGATTACGGTCACCTCGTGGGTTTCATCTTGATTGATGACTTTCCATTCATAATTGTACTGTTCTTCGCCTTTTGCGTTGGCTCCCAGTTCAGGATTCAACTGCAAGGAAGCGTATGTAAGCACGGACAATTCTTCCTGTACGCCTGAAATTTCAGGTTCAATCAGGTCGTGGTAACGATAATTACCCTTGTCTTCTGCACAAGCCATCATGAAAAGGCCTAACAGGTAAACATGCAGATTATTTTTCAGTTTCATCCTTCTCAATTATTACTGTTATCTATAAAACTTAACGGTTCACCGGTTTGGGAGTCCAATACGTCCCGGTCAAATTCTTCTCCACGGTCGCGTTTGTCAATTTCCTGTGTAATGTATTTGATTACACTCTGACGGATATACAATTGCTTGGGAAAGGTCATTTTGGAAGCATCGTTGAAATCTGCCGGGTCGATGTCCACCAGCACTTTGCATATCAGGTTGAACTTTTGGGGAGAGAATATGCCAAGAAAATCGGCTCTCCATGCCGTAGGAGGGACGGTGAACATATCGGAATAGACAATCCGGTAGTGCAACATGGATACCGTGTCGCCGTTCGCTTGCACTTCTTTCGATACGGGAAGCGAAAAGCAGTCGTTCGGCAGTATCTCCAGTTGAATCGTTTTGGTGGCTTCTTTCAGCGGAGAGGTTCGTTTCAGGGTGACGATGTAATCCAGGGTCGTGGCACCTGCCGGTAGCTCGGTGCTTTCCGGCAATACATAATCCACGCCTTCCGTGGCGTCTTCCGACGTGATGCGCAACTCAATCGGACGTGCTTGTGCCGACGGGCGTCCCAGCAGCTGGATTCTGACCGGAACATTCATTTCGTTCGCATTTTCATAGACAAAGGTCAGGTTGGTGCTGTCGAGCAGGGCACTGGTGGATGAAATGTTGGCGCGGTTGTTGAAATAAATGCCGCCGATTTCTTCGAATGCCGCAGGCTCTCTTTGGTCGCAGGCACTCAAGATGCCGGCAAGCAACAAGGTTGTATATGCTATCTTTCTCATCTTTTCTACATTTTTCGTTATGAATCAGTTTTCTGTCTCCGAGTCGGGCAGGGGAACAATGAATATTTCATCGCTGGGTTCCGGATTCTTGCTGGAAGTTGCGGAAAAATAGATGGGGGAGAACAACCGTTTGTAGAGATAGAACAATTGTCCTTCACCGTACAACTCGCGGATGTATTCATAAATCAGCAATTCGCTGTTCAAGGTCTGCAAGTTGGAGACTCCCCGGGCTTTGCGAAGCGTATTCACATAAGAGATTCCGTCTGCCAGGTTGTCGGACCGGCTTTCTGCCGCAATTAGGTACATTTCTCCGAGACGCAACAGGGGAATCATGGTATTTTCAATGGATCCCGTTGCCACCATGTCCGAATATTTGTAGAAATACTTGTAAGCCCCGTTTGACGTCCAGTGCACCAGGTTCCGGTAATCGTCCTGGTTGCCTCCGGTCGTGGCTCCTCCGCCGTAGATGCGGTTGTTCATGAACGCCGTTTCCATTCTGAACACACAACCCGGCAGACGGGACGGATCGAAATAGTTTTTGAACAATTGGTTTCGTCTGGAATGAGACAGGGCGAAAATGACTTCGGAGGAGAAAATCCTGTCCGGGTCGTCGGGCGAACCGATGACAAGCGTTTTATCCACCCAGGGAAATATTCCGTTGTTGGCTGCCTTGATGACTTCCGTCGAATAAGTAAAGGCGTTTCCTTTGTCGCCGGTATAAA
>CAYNXE010000199.1:0-4595 GCA_964400995.1 uncultured Odoribacter sp. | reverse complement strand
GAGATTACCAAGCGGGAAGACGGGGATGCCGACAGTGTGGCGATGGCCATTTCCGAGTGGGTGAAGAAATATGCGGCGAAAGATGCCGCCGAGATGGAGAAAGACCGGGAAAATGCAAAGGATGTTTCCCGTATCGCTTTGTGGGATAATCTGGTGACCTATTACAAGCAGGCTTATGCCATCGCTTTGAACCAGGTGAACGAGCGTTTGAAAGAGATGTCCATGGGCGACTTGAACCAAGCGATGGCTTACATTGAAAAGCCGTTGACCGTGAATGAACCGAGCTGGGTGAGCGTGATGATTCACCGTTCCATTCCGGAAAAGTTGCTGGCGCTGGAAACCATATCCAAGAACCTCTGGTGGTGCTGGCACGATGAGGCGCGGGAGTTGTTCCGGATGATTGATGTGGACAAGTGGCGGGAGTGCGGACACAACCCGATTGTGTTGCTGGATTCGATTTCCTTGAACCGTTACAAGCAATTGGAGAATGATGCCGAGTTCATGAAGAAGTTGGAGGAGGTGTACAAGCATTTCCAGGAGTATATGGAGGGCAAGAACCGGATGGCTGGAGACGGCGTGGCTTATTTCAGTATGGAATACGGCTTGCATACTTCGTTGAAGATTTATTCCGGAGGCTTGGGCATTTTGGCAGGCGACTACCTGAAAGAAGCCAGCGACAAGGGCACTAAGATTACGGCGGTCGGTCTGTTGTACCGGTACGGTTACTTTACGCAGAAACTGTCCGCTACGGGCGAACAGGAAGCCGAGTACGAGGCTCAGGATTTCATGAAGATTGCTGTAACTCCCGTGCGTGACGAAAACGGAAACTGGCAGACGGTCAGCCTGGTATTTCCGGGACGTAATGTGTATGCCCGGATTTGGCGGGTGGATGTCGGCAGGATAGAGTTGTATCTGCTGGATACCGATTTCGAGGATAACTTGCCGGAAGACCGGAGCATCACGCATCATTTGTATGGCGGTGACTGGGAAAACCGGTTGAAGCAGGAGCTGTTGCTGGGTTGCGGTGGTATCCAGGCTTTGCGTAAGCTGGGTGTCGATGCGGCAACCTATCACTGCAACGAGGGACATGCGGCATTTACGGGACTTGAACGCTTGAAGGAGTATATCCTCGAAAAGGGCTTGTCGTTCGCCGAAGCGGTGGAAGTGGTACGTGCCTCTTCTTTGTTCACCACACATACGCCGGTTCCTGCCGGTCATGATGCTTTCTCGGAGAATATGCTGCGTACCTACATTTCGCATTATGCCGACCGTCTGAATATTTCCTGGGAACGCTTGTTGGGCTTGGGCAAAATCAATGTGAACGATCCGAATGAGAAGTTCTCCATGAGCTTCCTGGCTGCCAATCTGGCGCAGGAGGTGAACGGGGTTAGCTGGTTGCACGGCGAAGTTAGCAAGGATATTTTCAAGGGAATGTGGCCGGGATATATGTCTGAGGAGTTGCATGTCAGCTATGTGACCAACGGCGTCCATTATCCTACGTGGACCGCTCCCGAGTGGCAGGAGGTGGAAGCGGAGCTGTTTGGTGAGGATTTCAAGAACCACCATTACGATAAAAAGTGCTTCGAGGAGATTTTCAAGGTGCCGGATACGGTGATTGCCGAGGTTCGGGCGAAATTGAGAAAGAGGCTGATAGACCACATCAAGCACAATATACTGGAAGGCGGTGTGGCAGCTTCTTATTTCACGCCCCGGCAGGTATTGAAGATTCAGGAGACGTTGCGGGACGATATTCTGACTATCGGTTTTGCCCGTCGCTTTGCGACCTATAAACGCGCGCACCTGTTGTTCCGCAACCTGCAGCGTCTGGATGAGATTGTCAATCATCCGGAACATCCCGTTCAGTTTATTTTTGCCGGAAAAGCTCACCCGGCTGACAAGGCGGGACAGGATTTGATCAAGCGGATTGTCGAGGTTTCCAAATATCCGCAATTCATCGGCAAGGTGATTTTCCTGCCTAACTACGATATGGATTTGGCGAAGAAGCTGGTACAGGGCGTGGATGTTTGGTTGAATACGCCGACCCGTCCGCAGGAGGCTTCCGGAACCAGCGGGGAGAAAGCCGCCATGAACGGCGTTATGCACTTCAGTGTGCTTGACGGCTGGTGGGTGGAAGGCTATCGTCCCGATGCGGGCTGGATGTTGCCGATGAAGCGCACGTTCGAGAACCAGGATATGCAGGACGAACTGGATTCGGAAATGGTTTACAATATCATCGACGACGATATTGCTCCCCGTTTCTATGAGAAGAATGAAATCGGCCTGTCACCGAAGTGGATCAAGACGATTAAGAACACAATTGCCTATGTGGCTTCCAATTTCACGACGAACCGGATGCTGGAGGATTACGAACGGCAGTATTATATCCCAATGGCACGTCGTTATCACAAGATGATTGCCGACAATTACGCCATGGCGACGGAAATCACGGAGTGGAAGAACAAAGTGACCCGTGAATGGGGCGGAATCGAACTGGTCGGCTTGAATTTGCCGGATCGTTCCAAGCAGATTATTGCGTTGGGCAAGTCTTATTACGGTGAAGTGAAGCTGGAAATCGGCGAGCTGGATATGCACGAAGTGGGTGTTGAACTGGTGGCTGCCGAGCAAAAGGACGGCAAGCTGATTATTCGTGAGAAGCATGACTTTACGCCTGTTTCACAGGAGGGCAGTGTTGCGTTGTATCACATTGACGTGACGGCGGATGCTCCCGGCTTGCTGATGCTTGCCATTCGCATTTATCCGAAGCACCATTTGTTGCCGCACCGGCAGGATTTTGCTTTGGTGAAATGGTTGTAATGCCGCAGGAACAGCGGATAAAAAAGAGGCCGACTTTCGGGTTGGTCTCTTTTTCGTGATTTTATGATTTAGCAGGCCATGATGACGGATTGGATTGATGTACATACGCATAAGCCGGGAAGAGGGACGAGTGTGGCGGATGCTTGTCTGGGCAAGGTCGATGTTCCGGAGGCGGCTCGTGTCTATTTTTCTTCGGGGATTCATCCGATGTTTGCGGACAGCGGGGCGGAGGATAGGCTGGCGCTTATCCGGCAAGAGGCGGCGGAGGGGAGAATCGTGGCGGTGGGCGAGTGTGGAGTGGACCGCAATGTACCGGTTGCTATGGAGTTGCAAATGGACTTGTTTCAGCATCAGGCGGAAATCGCGGCTGAGTACGGTTTGCCTTTGATTGTCCACGGCGTTCGGGCGATTCCGGAAATCATCGGGGTGCATAACCGTTGTGGGGCTTCCGGGAATTGGGTGTTGCACGGTTTCAACAACCGGAGGGAAATTCTGACGGACTTACTGCATCACGGCTTTTACATTTCAGCGGGGCATCATGTCCTGAATGCGGAATCGAATATTTATCGCTTGTTGCCCGAAATACCGGATGACCGGTTGTTTCTGGAAACGGATAATTCCGGCAGGGCGATAGAGGACATTTATCGGGCGGTTGCTGAGAGGAAAGGCGTGTCGGTGGAGGAATTGCAGCGTGTGGTGAGGTTGAATTTCGAGCGTGTGTTTCCTGTATGATATGGAACAAAAGAAAAGGATAAGTATATGGACGAATGGTTGAGCAGAACGGCATTGTTGCTGGGGGAGGAGCGCTTGGAGCGATTGCGGAAGGCGCACGTCTTAGTGGCGGGTCTGGGTGGTGTCGGAGCCTATGCGGCGGAACAGTTGTGCCGGGCGGGCATCGGAGAGATGACCATCATAGACGGCGATGTCGTGGAGGTGACCAACAAGAACAGGCAATTGCCCGCCCTGGACACCAATATTGGCAGGGCGAAGGCAGAGATTATGGCGGAGCGTTTCCTGGACATCAATCCGGATATAAAATTGCACGTCATCGGGGATTTCATCCGGGACGACCGCATGGTGGAGGTGCTTCGTATGGCGCCGTATGATTACGTCGTGGATGCCATAGATACGCTGGCGCCCAAGATTTTCCTGATTTATCACAGCCTGCAACTGGGACTGCCGGTGGTCAGTTCCATGGGTTCCGGCGGCAAGCTGGACCCTTCCAAGATTGAAGTAGCCGATATTTCCAAGAGTTACAACTGCAATCTGGCGCGTATGCTGCGGAAGAGGTTGCACAAGCTGGGCGTGTACAAGGGAGTAAAAGTCGTATTCTCTTCCGAGTTTACGGCACCCGAATCAATCGTCCTGGCGGAGAGCCAGAATAAGAAATCCAATGTGGGAACCATATCCTATATGCCGCCCTTGTTCGGGTGTTTTATGGCATCTGTGGTGATACGGGATTTGATTGGTTGAATAAAACGGAGGATGTCGCCCATCCTCCGTTTGTATTTTAAATTTGATCGAAGTCTACGTCAAAATCGCTTTTCCCGCTTTCATCCGATGACGGTATCTTGCCGCCCAGTGCGTTTTTAATGTATTCCACCACTTCGTCCAGCCCTTCCGCGAATTTTTCAAAGTCTTCTTTGTACAGGAAAATCTTGTGTTTTTCAAAATTCTGGTTTCCTGCTGTATCCAATTTCTTTTTGCTTTCTGTGATTGTCAGATAATAATCATTGTTTCGGGTAGCCTTTACATCGAAAAAATAGGTTCTTTTCCCTGCT